>JBBDNB010000021.1 GCA_040877935.1 Chitinophagales bacterium | reverse complement strand
TATTAACAGAAATTCAATGATAGTATAGTGATTGGAGGTCTCGACCAAACACTAATTAAAGAACTCAGGTTAACAGAGCAGCAAGTAGGGTAACTCAGAATGTTTTATTGTTTCCAATTTTCTACTTGTTCATTGAATAGCCTCATTCTTCATACTTTGATGTACTTTTGAAAACAATTTTAAGTTTGATGAGCAGTAACATAGAAAAGCAAATCATTGATATAAGACTGATTCCTGAAATTGCTTCAGATGAAATTCTATTAAAGGAAAAAATTGCCGAAAAATTAAACCTACACCCCAACAAAATAGAAGCCTTTAAGATTATCAAACGCTCAATCGATGCGCGAAAAAAACCAATATTCTATCAATTTAGAATAGCATATATCCTCAAAGGACAGGACCTCGAATTTCCGCCACTTAAGAATAGAAATTTCTTACCTGCAAAAAGCGACAAACAAGTAATAATTGCCGGAGCCGGCCCCGCAGGATTATTTGCTGCATTAAAATTACTGGAAGTAGGTGTGAAGCCCATTATAATAGAACGCGGAAAAGATGTACGTGCAAGAAGAAGAGACCTTGCTAAAATCAATAAGGAACATATTGTAAATCCTGAATCCAATTATTGCTTTGGAGAAGGCGGTGCAGGCACCTATTCAGATGGTAAGCTCTATACCCGCTCAGGTAAAAGGGGTAATGTACGCAGCATTCTTGAAACTTTTGTGCAGTTTGGTGCCGATGAGACTATTTTGGTGGATGCACATCCACATATAGGCACTAATAAATTGCCCGATATTATCACTGCTATTAGAGCATGCATTCTGGCACATGGAGGTGAATTGCGCTTTCAAAGCAAGCTCACCGATATTATTATCGAAAAAAAACAGCTTAAAGGAATAATCATTAATGGCAAGGAAAAGCTTTTTGCAGATAATCTTATCCTGGCTACAGGCCATTCGGCCAGGGATATTTTCTATTTGCTGGACAAGAAAAATATTGCCATTGAATACAAACCCTTTGCATTGGGTGTGCGTGTAGAGCATCCTCAGTCCTTGATTGACCAAATACAATACAAAAGCAAAGAAAGAGGTGAATTTCTTCCTCCGGCAGCTTACACGCTGGCTGAGCAAATCAAGGGGAAAGGGGTTTATTCATTTTGCATGTGCCCGGGAGGAATTATTGCACCTTGTGCCACAAATCCCGGAGAAATAGTAACCAATGGCTGGTCTCCTTCAAAAAGGAACAATCCCTATGCCAATTCAGGTATTGTGATTCCTATAGACGGGGAAGAACTAAAGCCCTTTGAAAAATTCGGAACACTCAAAGGCTTAAAATTTCAGGAAGCCATGGAAAGAAAAGCCTGCGCTTTAGCAGGGGGCACGCAGGCAGCTCCTGCTCAACGTGTAGTTGATTTTATCCATCAGCGCAAATCCAAAGTATTGCCTGAATGTTCTTATCAACCCGGGACAGTGTCTGTGGAAATGGATGAAATTTTTCCCGAGAGTATCAGTTCCAGATTGAGAAAAGGTTTTATTGCTTTTGCGAAAAAGATGAAAGGTTTTGATCATCCTGATGCGATCGTTTTGGCAACAGAATCAAGGACCTCTTCTCCTGTGCGTATTCCCCGTGAGAAAACAAGCCTGGAACACCCTGAAATAAAAGGCTTGTATCCCTGTGGAGAAGGTGCAGGCTTTGCAGGAGGAATTGTTTCAGCAGCCATAGATGGAGAAAAAAGCGCTGAAGCTGTGCTCGATAAAATCAATAAGTAGTTGATATTACGCTGAATTAGCAAAGGAATACAATTCTTATATTTAGTTTTGAATGCGCACTAAAAGAAATTTATGCCACCTATCAGTGTTGTGATCATCACTTATAATGAAGAAAAAAACATTGGCCGATGTATTCGCTCAGTGCAATCAATTGCCGATGATATTGTGGTATTGGATAGTTTTTCAGAAGACAGTACAGAAGCAATTTGCAAAGAGTTGGGCGCGCGTTTTGTGCAACACAAATTTGATGGACATATAGAGCAGAAAAACCGGGCTATTGGCTGTGCAATGTACCCTATTGTGCTCTCCTTAGATGCGGATGAAGCTATAGATGAGGAACTGAAAAAAGCCATAATGGCAGTAAAAAACAACTGGGAATACGATGCGTATTTTGTGAACAGGTTGACCAATTATTGTGGAAAATGGATATGGCACGGCCATTGGTATCCCGACAGGAAACTGCGATTGTGGGACAGCCGAAAAGGCAAGTGGGGCGGTTTGAATCCACACGATAAATTTGAAATGCAAGAAGGTGTTAGTGTCGACTACTTAAATGGACACTTGCTACACTATAGCTTTTATACTTTTGAGGATTTCAAAAAGCAAATGTGCAAATTCGCAAGTATATCAGCACGTGCAGCCTATAAACAAGGAAAACGAGCCGGAAGCTGGAACTTACTGCTCAATCCTGTCGCTAAGTTTTTTACCGGTTATTTTTTGAAAAGAGGTTTTCTTGATGGAAGTGCCGGTTTTACAATTGCCCGTTACAATGCTTATGCAACCTATTTAAAGTACAAAGAACTTTTGGAACTTTACCGCAATGAAAAATAAGAAGCCTGAGTATATCGCACCCATTTTTAGCCGTTTCAAAATAATAGTGGAATGAAAATCGGTATTGATGCCAAAAGAGCTTTTTTTAACCATACCGGCCTGGGTCAGTACAGCCGCACATTGATTGGCGATCTGGAAGAAGAAATCCCGCACATGGAATATTTTCTTTTCAGCCCAAAAATGCCCGGGGGTAAAATTCCATTTAAAAGTCCTGTGGTTTTTCCAAAAGGAAACAGATTGTTTTGGCGATCATACGGGCTCAAAAAAGAAATAAGAGAAAAGCAAATAGATATTTATCATGGATTGAGCAATGAAATTCCTTTTGTTGCGCACAAGAAATCACCCTGTAAATTTGTAGTCACAATTCACGATTTAATTGCCTTAAAATTCCCACAGTGGTATCCTTTTGCCGATGCACAGATTTATAAAGCAAAAATGCGCTATGCCTGTAAATATGCTGATAAAATTGTAGCTATCAGCGAAGTGACCAAAAACGATATTTTGGAAATGGGCTGGGCACCTGAATCTAAAATTGAACTGATCTACCAGTCACTTTCTGGTGCATATCAAGATTTCCATTCTTCAAAAAAAATTATTTCCGACCATCCTTATTTGCTTTATGTAGGTTCATTTAGCGAAAGGAAAAATGTGCTTTTTTTGCTTCAGGTTTTCGCTAAAATCTCAAAGCAAATTCCACATCAATTGTTTTTAGTTGGAAATGGAAGTGCTGCGTATAATAGAAAAATACTTTCTGCAATTTCAAAGCTCGGTATTGAATCCCGTGTAAAAATTTTAAACAATATTTCTAATCGGGAACTCCCACAATATTATCACAATGCTGATTTGTTTTTATACCCTTCGCAATATGAGGGCTTTGGATTGCCTGTAGCAGAATCCCTGGCATGTGGTACTCCTGTTATTTCTACGCTTGGAACTTCTATGGAAGAAGCTGGAAAATCGGGGGGGCTTTTTCTTCCATTGGAAACGGTACTTTGGGAAACTGCTGTTATTGACCTGATCAATGACAAAGCCCGAAGAACTGAATACGCTGAAGCTGGAAAATCTTATGTCCAAAAGTTCTCAACAAAAAATATAATGCCTCAGTGGAATAGACTTTATAAGAGCATAATTTAAGTCCTGATATTGATAAAGCTTCTATTTCGTACTTTTGTGCTCACCTATAAGCTGCATTAAATTTCAGAAAAAAATTCATGTTTATTTCGTCTAAAATTATTTTGCAGCTTTGGTTCTTAAACAAAACACAAAAAAATGCTTAAAATCGAACATATTGGAATTGCTGTAAAAGATTTAAAAAATTCCAATCAACTTTTCGAAAAACTTTTTGATAAAGCTGCATATAAGGAAGAAAGTGTTGAATCAGAAGGCGTAAGCACTTCTTTTTTTCAAGTTGGAAACTCAAAAATTGAGCTTTTAGAAGCCGAATCTGATGACAGTCCTATTGGAAAATTTATTTCCAAAAAAGGAGAAGGCATACACCACATTGCATTTGAAGTAGAAGATATTGAAGCTGAAATGAAGCGACTTCAATCTGAAGGGTTTCATTTGCTGAACAAATCACCAAAAAAGGGTGCAGACAATAAATTGATTTGTTTCCTGCATCCAAAAAGCAGCAATGGTGTTTTAATAGAGTTGTGCCAGGAGATGAAATAAAAAAGCCCCCGAATGTGGAGGCTTCTATTAATTTTCAGTAAAACAGAATTTTACACCTATTGCTCAGGATTGCTTTTAGTATCTTTTTGAATCGTACCGGTATTTGATTTTACGGCTTTTTTCTCAACGGCTTTTTCGCTTTCCTTGATTTTAGGATTTTTGATAGTGGCTTCTTTTTTAATTACAGCATCACTTTCAGCAGCTTTTCTTTCTTTAACTTCAATTTTTTCAGAAGATTTAGCCACTTTTTCTGCTTGGACATCTTTCTTATAAATAGTTGAAGTGTTTTTTTCTGCCTGTTTTGTTTTGGCGTACTGTGTTTTTACAGCAGGCTTAATTTCTGCTTTCTCTTCTTTAACATCGCTTTGAGCAAATGCAGTTGCGGAGAACAAAAGAATAATTATTAGGGCACTCATTGTCTGTCTCATAATTGATCTGTTTTTTGGTGTTTGCAAATTTAATAAAATACTTAATGCTTTAGGGGATTTGAGCCAAAATACTTTGGCCGCCTTTTACTTTCTGGCGCAGATCTACATGAATCACCGAATCAATGGGCAAAAACAAATCAACTCTTGAGCCAAATTTGATGAAACCAAGTTCTTTTCCCTGTGCAACTTCCTGTCCAACATCCATATAATGCACTATTCTGCGTGCCAAAAAGCCGGCTATCTGGCGAATCAATATTTCATTACCATTGTCATCAATCACTACTGTATTCCGCTCGTTGTCCAGTGATGATTTTGGATGCCAGGCAACTAAATTTTTCCCGGCATGGTATTTCACATACTTCACTATCCCGCCAATAGGGTTCCAGTTGACGTGGACATTCGATGGCGACATAAAAACCGAAACCAATATCCTGCGGTCTTTAAAATATTCTTCTTCTACTGTTTCTTCAATGGCTACAATTCGCCCGTCAGCCGGTGCCAGCACATAATTTTCATGAAGAAACATTACCCGCCTGGGTTTTCTGAAAAATGATGCTATTGAAAGAAACAAAATTGCAGAAGCTATGAATACCCCCCAAAGCATTTGTTGATTTCCAGGGTAGAAATAACGCATGATCAAATTAATGGCAGTAAGTGCTACTACTACTCCTGTTAATATTTTAAAACCTTCTTTGTGAATTGTCATAAATCAAATAATTCCTAAGGAATGCCAAAAATAAGATAAAATTGTAAACAGGTATAAATTTGATTCGGGGAGTGAAAATGATTTAAGTCATAAAATGTTTAATTCAGGAAAAAGGAAACTTCTTGATTCAAAACCTAAACAAAACATAGACCAGTGCAAATGGAATGGCAAAAAAGAAAGCATCAAAGCGATCTAAAACACCACCGTGCCCAGGGAAAAGTGATCCGGTATCTTTGATTTTCACACTTCTTTTGATCAATGACTGAATTAAATCGCCCAGCGATGCTGAAATACTTAGTATCAATGCGAGTATCAACCAATCCTGTAAAGTATTTATTCCAAAAACATAATGAATCAGAACACCTACAATCAAGGAACCCAGCACCCCTCCCATACTGCCTTCCCTGGTTTTTTTGGGAGAAATGCGTTCAAACAATTTCGTTTTTCCTATCATGGAGCCCACTAGATAAGCCGCAGCATCATTGGCCCAAACAATGAGAATAATGCCAATTACCAGTAAATGCCTGTAATTTCCAGCGGGGTCAATGGCAATGAAATTGAGCAAAACCATGGGTAAGCTAACATATATAAAAGCAAAAAGCTGAAAAGAGATATTGCGCAACGGTTGATCGGAATCAGCCCACAGCTCAACAATGAAAGGGATAAACAACACAGGAATGATCAAGACTGCAAAACTCATATCCAGATAACCCAGCGCAATCAATAGCGTGAGAATAAATGATGAAAGAGAGAGCAATAATGTCAACGGAAGATAGAGTAAACTGCTGTTGTTTTTTGTGCGCAGCAACTGGAAAATTTTCTCAAGTTCAAGCTGAGCAAATAAGATCACTAAAGCAATCAATACTGCAT
The DNA here is from genome assembly GCA_040877935.1 of Chitinophagales bacterium. Classification (NCBI taxonomy): domain Bacteria; kingdom Pseudomonadati; phylum Bacteroidota; class Chitinophagia; order Chitinophagales; species Chitinophagales bacterium. The sequence continues at coordinate 116,774 of JBBDNB010000021.1, read as the reverse complement.
ATGTCCACACATTGAGATAAAATGCCAACAACACCGTGCCGACAAAAAACAAGGCCGTTCGAGCCCTCACCCATAAATTATTCCATTGCACCCTGTTGAATAATATTTATTGCTTTTAAAAAATTAGCTTCCTGCACATACAATTCTATTTCTCCAATCATCACATATGCTGAATCCTTTTTGTCCATAAGCACACAGCGAATGTCAAGGGATTCTAATTTCTCCTTGAGTAGCCGGGCTTTAAACGTGTCTGTTCCCGAATATACTTTTTTCCATCCACTTTCCATTAATGCATTAGTGTTTTGACATAAATTGAAAACGCGCCAGGCTAATTATTAAAAATACGGTAGCAATCATGATCATAAAAGGAGAAAATTGACCAATTGATTCCAAATCCTGCTCAGTGAAATCAGCTCCCATTGAGTAGACCATTATAACCTGTGCGCCATTATGCACAACATGCGCAATTATAGGATACCACAAATTACCACTCCAATAGTAGAGGTAACCAAACAAAACACCCAATGCCATACGCGGTAAAAATCCATAAAATTGAAAGTGGATGAAGCTGAAAATCAATGCTGCACCGATAATTCCAAGATGTGGATTTTTGTACAGCCTGCCCAGTAATTTTTGTAAAACACCCCTAAAAAGCAATTCCTCACCAATTCCTGGTAAAAGTGCTACCATAAATAAATTCAGCAAGAGCTGCCCAATTGTTTCCATACTTAAAAGCCGGATCAAAATATTTTCATTGTCCTGCTCCATACTCTGAAGATATTGTTCAAGGCCGCCCATAAAATCGGGGAAGTTCATTTGCTGATTGACCTGCAAAAGCCAATAAACAACCGGTCCAGACAAAAAGACAATCACTACTGTGCCCAGTAGCAATTTGAATTGAATTCCTTTTTGAAAGCCAAAATATTTTTTGACGCTTTTTTTCTTAAACCAAATATAAACCAGTGGCGGGAGTAGAAAACTTCCGGCAGAGACAAATATCTGCATGACTTTAAGTGCCCAAATATTTTCATCAATGGCTAGACTTTCAAAGTTCAGACTTCCTGGATCTACACCGAGAAGAAAACCCACTAAAATAGCCCCGAGGACATTAAAGCTTAAAAAACATAAAAACCAGATCAAAAGAAAGTGCAGAAGTGGTTTAAGCGGGTGTTTAATATTGTTAAGCGGTGTTGGTTCATTCATATCACTCAGGAAATTGCGTAAATTTACAATTAAAATTGCGGCATGGTTAAAATTGGGAAACTGGAATTGGGCACATTTCCACTTTTACTTGCTCCTATGGAGGATGTAAGTGATCCACCCTTTCGTGCATTGTGCAAGGAAAATGGTGCAGACATGATGTACACCGAGTTCATCTCTTCAGAGGGATTAATTCGCGATGCTGCTAAAAGTGTTCAAAAGCTCGATATATTTGACTATGAGCGCCCCATTGGCATTCAAATATTTGGGGGCAATCTCGATTCAATGCGCAAAACAGCCGAAATTGTAGAAGCTGCCCAGCCAGATATTCTTGATATCAATTATGGCTGCCCGGTAAAAAAAGTAGTGTGCAAAGATGCAGGGGCAGGAATACTAAAAGATATTCCAAAAATGGTAAGGCTTACAGAAGCGGTAGTGAAATCCACAAAACTGCCCGTGACTGTGAAAACCAGATTGGGCTGGGATGACAATAGCATTTTAATAGAAGAAGTAGCAGAACGCTTGCAAGATGTTGGCATTAAAGCTATATCTATACATGGACGTACACGCAAGCAGATGTATAAAGGGGAGGCAAACTGGGAACCGATTGCACGAGTGAAGGATAATCCAAGATTGCACATTCCTGTTTTTGGAAACGGTGATGTTAACAGCCCTGAAAAAGCACTGGAAATGAAAAACAAATATGGTGTGGATGGCATTATGATTGGCCGTGCAGCCATTGGCTATCCCTGGATATTCAGGGAAATAAAACACTTTTTAGAAACAGGAACACATCTTGCGGCACCTACTGTTGAGGAAAGGGTTGAAGCAGCCAGAAAACATCTGGAAATGTCGCTGGAATGGAAAGGAGAAAAGCTGGGAGTGCTGGAAATGCGCAGGCATTATACCAATTATTTCAGGGGATTTCCAAATATTAAACCTTTTAGAACTAAGCTTGTCACTGAAGATAACCCGATATTGCTTTTTGAGCTTTTAGAACAAGTCAAAATGACCTATTCTCCCCTGCTGACAGAACAAAATGTCACTTGTTGAATTGGGCAAGGATTTTGATAAGCTTCCATTGAAAAACAAAATAAATAAACGAAGATGAGTATTGGATATATAGTATTAATGGTAGTGATTTTTGCCGCCAGTATGGGCGCAAGCTGGAAACTGAAAAGTAAGTTTAAAAAGTATTCTCAGGAACCGCTTAGAAATGGAATGAGTGGAAAAGAAATTGCCGAGCGTATGCTCCATGACAATGGTATTGGCAATGTCCAGGTAGTTTCTGTTCCCGGGAAATTGACAGACCACTACAATCCAATGAATAAAACCGTAAACCTGAGCCCTGATGTTTACAGCGGAAGAAATGTAGCTGCTGCGGCAGTTGCCGCGCACGAATGTGGCCATGCTGTTCAGCACGCACAAGCTTATGCATGGCTCACTTTGCGCAGTAAATTGGTTCCGGTTCAGGCAGCCAGTGGAAAAATCCTCAATGCAGTTATGTTGATGATGATCTTTGGTGGTTTTTTCCTTTTTAGTGCTTTCCCAATTGATCTGGTTCTACTGGTATTGATTGCTTGTTATGGCGTATTGACAACCTTCAGTTTTGTCACACTCCCTGTTGAGTTTGATGCTTCAAATCGCGCATTGGCATGGCTGGAAAACACTGGAATCACAAGCGGGCAAGAGCAGAGTAGTGCCAAAGACGCACTCAAATGGGCTGCTATGACCTATGTAGTTGCTGCACTTGGTTCTTTGGCCACATTGCTGTATTACCTTTCTATTTTCTTGGGTAGGAGAGATTGATTTTTAGAAATAGCCTAAAAAAAGAGAACCCTTACGCAAATAAAGGTTCTCTTTGGCTGTTGAATTTCAGTTATATAACCCGTCAGAACCACTCATTGTTCATTTGCTGTCTTAGGAGGTATGCTTAATGCTTTAATGGAATTACATGTAAAGGTTTTTGCTGAATAAATCAGTTCACTAAAATCTAGTAAATCATTACAAACTATTGTTTTATAAATTCATATATTTATGCGGTAGCCTAATTTTTATAAGTAATTAGGTAAGGGAGTGTCCACTCCTTAAAATCTATTTTGGTAACTGCCTTAAATGCATAAATAGTTTGTTGTATGCTGTCTCTCTTGAAGAAAAGCATTCTCTGCATTATACTTTATTTGAGTTGTATTTTCCAAGTATCAAGTCAAAATTTCTCTACGCTTGGGGATCGGTTTTGGCTTGGGTTTATGGAAAATTACTCAGGTCCAACGCTCTATGTTTACATCAGTTCTGATGTAAACACTACGGGCACTATATCTATTCCTTTGCAGGGCTGGACACAAAATTTCAATGTTACGGCTGGAACAACCACCGAAATTCAAGTTCCCACAGGGCAGGGTCAAACCATTGGCTCAGGAATATTTCCCAATGGTATTCTTGTAGAAACAGAAGAAAATGTAGCTGTTTTTGCTTTAAATTATGAGGGTTATACATCAGATGCTACTGTGGTTGCTCCGGTAAATACTTTGGGGAACCATTATTATGTGATGGCATATAAAGACAATCAAACCTTTTCCAGCTCTTCAGAATTTTTGATAGTAGCAGCCTATGACAATACCACTATTGAAATTGTTCCGAGTGTAAATACACTCAATGGAAATGCAGCAAACGTACCTTTTCAGGTGACATTAAATGCCGGACAAGTTTATCAGGTGCAGTCAAATGGAGATTTAAGTGGTTCTCTTGTTACTTCATTCGATTCAGGTGATGGCTGTAAAGACTTTGCATTATTTGCCGGAAATATTTGCACAGGTGTTATTTGTCCATACTGTGACCATTTAAATGAACAAATGTTTCCAACATCTACATGGGGCATGACCTATGTGCTTCCCCCGCTGCTCACTAGGGCAAATGACCGCTACAGGGTTCAGGCTTCTGTTAATGGCACACAAATTTCTATCAATGGTGGTGCAGCCATTAATTTAAATGCCGGACAACATCATCAATTTAACACCGGGCAAGCTACTGTTGTTACTTCAAACAATCCCATTTCTGTGTATCAGTTCAGTATGGGAAGTGATTGTGATGGCACCAATTCCGATCCATTTACCATAAACCTCAGCCCTGTAGAACAAACACTTAAAGTCATTACATTCAATGCTTTTACTTCAAATGTTATTACAAATTACTACCTGAATGTTGTGACCACAACAGCCAATACAAATCTGGCTACTTTAGACGGCAATAATATTGGTGGCCAATTTACTCCATTCCCTTCTAACCCTACCTATTCCTATGCCCGCTTAAACATTACCCAGGGCAACCACACGCTTGCATCTGACAGTGGTGTTGTTGGATATGTTTATGGGTACGGCAATGATGAATCCTATGGTTATTCGGCAGGTGCAAATCTCAGTGACCTGAGGGCGTTGATCAGGTATCAGGTGGGGGAATACACTGAGCAGGATAGTATAGTATTTATTTGCCCGGGAGATACCATTAATTTTATTGGGGAAGGCGACAGCTCAATTATTTCCTGGGAATGGTTTATGGGGGATAGTCTAAACACCTATTATACAGAGGACACTATTTCGCATGTATATGATGATTACGGTATTTATGAAGTCAAACTCATAGTAGAACGACTGAATATGTGTTCTAAAGATACAGTGACACAAGTAATGGAAGTCACAGGCCCAAGGGTTCATATAGTAGAACAGGACAGTTTCTGTTATGGAGCTGGTATTAATATCAATGTCAGTGGAGGCGAAACATACGAATGGAGTACGGGAGACACTACGGATAATATTTTTGTAAATCCGGAAAACGATACCCTGTATTGGGTTTATGCCATTGACAGCTTATGCCCGGGAATGCCGGACACCGTTCATATAAGTGTTGTGAATACAGCAACAGACTTTTACCAGGCTCCGGTCTGCCCCGGTGAGGTAACATCATTTACAGACCTGTCAATTTTGGGAAATGACACAATATCAAATTGGTATTGGGATTTTGGAAACAACAATACAGATACGGTTCAGAATCCAACTTTTACGTTTGATTCAAATGGAGTTTATCCCATAAAACTTGTGATAGAAAGTGGAATTGGTTGTAAAGACAGTATAGAAAAAACATTGGACTACAACCCGCTACCAATTGCCGCTATGCAACTGGACAGTGCCTGCCGAAATGAAGATTTGGTGTTTCTGGATTCCAGCCGTGTAGATTCAGGCAGTATAATTGCCTGGCAGTGGGATTTGGGGGACAATACAATTTCAACTGATCAAAATCCGGTTTACAGTTATGACAGTGCCGGATATTTCGATATACAACTTGTTGTATGGACCGACAGTGCCTGCACTGATACGGCTTTTGGCCAGCTTAGGATTTATGAATTGCCCGATGCAGGATTTTATGCCGATCCTGTTTGTTTTGGCCTTGAAAGCATTTTTACAGATACCTCAAGCAGCAATGACGGAACACTGGATTACTGGCAATGGAGCTTTGGAGATGGTGATACACTTACCGGGCAACAACAGCAGCATTTATACGATAGTGCAGGGATTTATAATGTGCAATTGATTGTAAACAATTCTTTTCTTTGTGCTGACACCATACTCCAGCAGGTAGAAGTTTTTGCTCGTCCTGATGCTGATTTCAATGCAAGTGATGTTTGTTTGAACGACAGCACTGTTTTTAACAGCCTCTCAAGCATTGATATTGGCACTTTGGCCAACTGTACTTACAATTTGGGTGACGGCAATTCTTCAAATGACTGTGATTTCAGCTATGCTTATCTTTCACCGGACATATACGATGTGGAGCTAATTACCGTATCTGACAGCGGCTGTGCTGATACTACAGTTAAAGCGGTGGAAGTATTTCATTTGCCCGAGGCTGCTTTTGGTTTTGACGATCACTGTTTTAATGATACAACACAATTCAGCGACAGCTCCCAAATTCAAAGCGGTAGTATCCTTGACTGGTATTGGGAATTTGGAGATAACTCCACTTCAATATCAAGCTCACCCGATCATTTTTATGCAGCACCCGACACCTATTCTGTAAATCTTGTTGTCAGCAGCAATCATTTGTGCACCGATACAGCTACTGAAGAAATCGTAATATTCCCATTGCCTGTAGCCGATTTTGAAGTTGACCCGGTTTGTTTTGGAGATACTTCCATATTCAATAACCTTTCATCAATCAGCAGCGGCAGTATTATTGCCAATGAATGGGATTTTTCTGAGGGCAATGCTTCAAGCCAAAGCGACCCCAATCACAATTTCACAGAACATGGCACCTACCCCGTGACATTGCAAATTGAGAGCGATCAGGGATGTCGGGATACCATTAGCAAAGACGCAGTAGTTTATAGTCTGCCCGATGTAAATTTTACTTTTAATAATGTTTGCCTTGAAGATTCTGCCTTCTTTATCAGTGAAAGCGCTGTAGAAGACGGGCAAATCATTTCTTATGAATGGGACAATTCGGGAATGCATTTTTCTTCTCAAACCGATTATTCATATCTGTTCCCTGATTCAGGGCTTTACAATATTAAACTTAGAGCCCAAAGCAGTTTTGGTTGTGTGGACTCCAGTGAAGCCGATATAGAAATTTATCCTTTACCTAAGTTTAGTCACTATATAGAGCCTGCCTGTTTTGGGGAAAATGATGGTGAGATTATTATTATTCCAAAAGGAGGCACTTTCCCATATGAAATTAATTGGACCGATGGGGAAAATATCTTTGTCCGGGAAGAATTGTATTCTGGCACCTATAGTTTTACCATATCAGATAAATATTCCTGCGCTACGGACAGCAGCCTTTATGTTGATCAGCCCGATCACCCTGTAATTCTACAGGTAGAACCCGACAGCACTGAAATTATTTTTGGAACTGAGGTGGAGCTTTACGTTTCAGGCAATTACGACCCCCATCTTAATTACGAATGGCTTAATCCAGAGAGATTGACCTGCAGCGACTGCCAGGATCCTGTTGCCGATCCCCTGGAATACATTCTATATACAGTAGAAGCCACCGACACACAGGGCTGCAAGGGAATAGCCAAAGCAGAGGTTTTTGTCAAATTTGATTATATCTTTTTTGCGCCAACAGCTTTTACTCCTAATGGAGATGGCAACAATGATACTTTTAAGGTATACGCCCGGGGGGTTAAAAATATTGAGTTAAACATCTTCAACAGATGGGGGGAGTTGCTTTTCGAAACCCATGATATCGAAAATGGATGGAATGGCTTATATCGTGGTGAATTATTAAATCCGGATGTATTTGTTTATCACGTTGTTATTGAATACCTCAATGGCTATAAAAAATCTCACAGAGGCAGTTTTACATTGATAAGATAAATGTATTTAATATAATACGCTGCTAAAAAACAATAGCATAAGCCCGATTTAACAGTATTTATGCATATTAGACCTGTTCAAAACTGATAAATTACTTCCTCAGTCTTGTTTTTTAAATTCTTTTTGCTACATTATAGGCCTAACCAAAATTTTATAAACCAATGGCTAATTGTTTTGCATTAATGGGATGGAGCCTCCCTGTGATTGAAAGCGTTCAAAAATTAAACAAACCCTATGTAGTTGTATCCTTTCCGGATTTTGAATCCTATGCGAAGGAACACGATATTCCCTTTCTACCCTATCAGCTTGATGAATGGAGCGATCGTTCAAATGCAAGAGACTTAGAAGAAAAGCTAAAAGCTTTTGGTGTTGATGTGGCTGTTCCGCTGTTTGAAGAAACTGTAGAATGGGCTGGAGCTTTAAATTCAATCTACCGGGACGATCCTCGTGTTTTAAACCGCGCAATGTTGTTTCGCGACAAAGCTATGATGAAAAGAAAAGCCCTGATAGAAGGTCTGCGCGTAGGTTATTTTGAAATCGTTTACAACAATGAAGATGTACACCGCTTTATTGATCGCCTGAATGTAGCACAGCTTCAATTGCCCAATGAGGAAGATGCATGGGCGCACATGAAACCATTTAGTGCTGCCGGTACAGTTGGGCACCGCTTTATTAAAACCCATGCTGATGTTGAGGAAAAAGTTAAACCTGAAGATTATCCTTGCCTGATTGAAAGCCATCTGGCGGGTAAGGAATTTTCCTGTGAAGCATTTATTCATGGCGGTGAATTGCGCTTCTTGAACATCACGGAATATGTAAAATTGGGCTATTCTAATTTTATTCCTGCCGGTCCCGAATTACAAGCCAAAAGACCTTTGATAGAAGATGCCATAAACCGACTGATCAAAGCATTTGGAATAGAATACGGAATGATCCACCCAGAGTGGTTTCTCAATGAAAAAGACGAATTGTTCTTTGGAGAAGTGGCCTGTAGAATTCCCGGAGGGCATATTCTCGAACTGGCTTCCAAAGCCTATAATTTTGATGCACTGGCTGCCTTTGTATTATGTCATGATCCCAATGCTACTGAGCAAGAATTAGCAGCAATATTTCCTCCTAAAGATTTTGAAATAGATGATTATGTGGGAAATGTAATGGTATTTCCAAAAAGGGGAAACATTTCAAAACTTGAAATTCCTGAAGAACTATTGGAAGAATCCTATTTTGAAGACCACAACCTTCAGCCTCCTTATGCTTCACAAAAAGTTAGTGATCGGGAAGGATTTGGAAACCATTTTGGAACTATAAATTTTAGAGGTAAAAACCCAGAAAAAATCAAAACACTACTTGAACATTACCAGGACGTTCCGTTTTATGTGTAGTATTGCCAGAATAAAAAGAAGTGAAAGTATTTATGAATGAAGTATTAGAGAAAGGGCAAAAGTTGCTTGACAAACACTTGAAAGCCCTAGAGGAAGCCAGTTCGCTTACCAAAAAAGATAAGGCGCTGAAATTGCTGAGCCAAGCCGACAGGCTGATGCGCTCAGAAAAAGGTGTCGCGTATATCTACGAACAAATAGACCGCATTGTAGCTGCCGGAGTTTTTGCCGATACAGCTTGGGAAAAGACAGATCAGCTCGTTCCCAAACTGGTAGCAGGCACTTTAAAAGCCGGAGCCCCGCTTACTGATTATGAATTATTGAGTGAATTGAAAATTCTGGCTATTAGCAAAGGTGTTTTTTCTGACTCAGGAATTTCATCTGAAGAAGCAGAGTTTTTTCTTGAAACAGTGATCGTTGATAATCTCGATTTGATCTATGGCCAGCTGAATGAAGACCAGCGTATCAGAATTACACCCGAAGAATTGGGTAAAATCCAATTGGTATTTCGCTTTATTCTGGAACGACTCTCTGTTGAAGGTATAAAAAAACAATTGGCGGAAGAGCTGAAATTGCTCACAGCACAAAGACCCGTTTTCACAGGGCATATCCGCGATATTATACGCCTGCTCAGCGACAGTGTAAAGCTCGATGAAAGTGACACCAAAAACAGAGCGCTGCTTAGCTACCTGTATGCAGTGAAAGGACCAACAGAAGCAGCTTTTGAGCGAAATGCAAGTGAGTACAAAAGCTTTCTCGAAAATTTAAGCGAAGAAGATTTGGGCGAAGAAGCAGAAACTTTTGGCAAAAGCCTGGATTCAAAAGGTCTGGTATCGGAACATCATGTTGAATTGATTAAGTTTCTGATAAAAGGGGATCACAAAAAATTTCTAAACCTTTCGCTTGCACTCAATAAAATTGGCAAAGCAGAAATCGATGCACACCGAACCTTTGTCTATCAGCTTATTAATGAGCATTTTGAGCACTATTACAGCCAGGCAGTTTACGGCCTGTCTTCTATGCTCAACCGCTCACTTTTATCCAGACCGGCAGTTAAAAATGCCCTGGAGCATCTGTGCCAAATGAAGTTGCACCCCACTATTTCCAAAAGGCTTGTGAAAACTGCAGCTACAAAAGCTACAAATGCCGATGCATTGAAATTATTGATCGGAGGCACTCTAAACACACTGGGACAACCGCTTGGTGTCGGACAGGGCATGAATCCCACCTGTCAGTCTGCACGAGGTATAAGTTTGTGGAGCGACCATGCCCCTGCAAAACTGATCAATATGATCATTTCAGTAGCGGCATCCAATAATCTTGAAATGCGCTTTGAAGGTGATATAATTGCTTCAAAAGACATTTTAGATGGATTAACCCAGGAGTTTGACTATAAAATGGATCCGCTCTCCGTAGTACTGGTTCCGCATCTCGATAAAATCTACAATGAAATGATGAAGCGCGCATCTATGCGCACAGATGATCCACATAAATGGGTGAATCCTGCATTTTATGGACACTGGATCCCTACCGGTTTTTCATCAGCCTACAGCTACATTATGCTGTCAATTCATCAATACGACAACTTCACAGCATGCTTTTTTGCAGCTTTTCACCCCGATTATAATGAAAACAGAAAGGTTGCCTATCCTATTCCAATCGGGCTTTTCATTACTTCATCGAAAGCAGAAATGCTGGGTTTTCATGCCGTTTCGCTTTTGCGTGTAGCTAAAGATGAAGAGGGTGTGGTACGCATTTATTTCCTGAATCCCAATAATGAGGGTCGGCAAGACTGGGGACAGGAAATTATCCCTTCGGTGCATGGAAAAGGCGAAGAAGCGGGAGAATCTTCTTTGCCTTTTGAGGAATTTGCATCCAGGGTATATGCCTATCATTATATTCCCACGGGAATTGAAGAACGCATGAAAAAAGTACCCAAAAAATTGCTGGAAAAAGTTAAAAAACTGGCAGAAGAAAGCTGGGGTAAAAAATATATCTGGACTTAAAACAAAAAAAATGGTACGACACTCATCCCGAATAGAGCTGAGTCAATCTGCACTGAAAAAAAACATCAATTTTATTCACAAAAAGATCGGTCAGAAACCACGAATTTGTTCTGTGGTAAAAGCCAATGCTTATGGCCACGGCACACATGAATTTGTGCCCATGGCTGAAAAATGTGGCATCGATTATTTTGCCACTTCTTCCTCATTTGAAGCGGAAGAAGTCCTGGAGGTTAAAAACGAAAAGTCCGATATCATCATCATGGGTATTTTGCACGATGAGGACATTGACTGGACATTGGAAAACGGCATTGAGTTTTATGTTTTTGATTACAATCGCCTTGCTTTGATTTTACAAGAATCAAAAAAAACCGGAAAAAAAGCCAAAATACACCTGGAAGTTGAAACAGGAACCAATCGCACCGGAATGAATCCGGAGGATGTGGGCAAGTCCATTACTTTTCTAAAAAAACACAGCAAGCATTTCGAGTTGATAGGAGTTTGTTCACATCTTGGAGGTGCCGAAAGTTTTGCCAATCGCTTTAGGATCGATCGGCAAATTAAAGTGTTCAACGATTTTAAAAGACTTTTTAAAAAGCGGAAATATTTGCCAAAATATTTCCATTTGGCTTGTTCTGCTGCTGCGCTGGCCTGGCCTGAAACCATACTGGATATGGTGCGCATCGGAATTTCGCAATATGGTTTTTGGCCCAGTCCCGAAATCTATTATGATCATTTGAGTAAAAATGGCAAGAAAAAAGACAGTCCGCTTTTCAGAGTCATTACCTGGAAAACCAATGTGATGGATATAAAGCAGGTGCGAAAAGACGATTTTGTAGGCTATGGCACTGCTTTTCAGGCATACCAGGATATGCAAATTGCAGTACTGCCTTTGGGCTATACCAATGGGTATTCCCGCAACTTGTCCAACAAAGGTTTTGTGCTGATAAAAGGCAAAAAATCCCCTATTGTGGGACTGGTAAATATGAACCTTTTTATGGTGGACGTCAGCCATATTAAAAATGTGGTAATAGGTGATGAAGTGGTCCTGATCGGCAAACAGCAAAACAACACCATTACGGTCAGTTCATTTTCAAGTTCCGCCAATTTGATCAACAATGAAATGATCGCACGGCTACCGGCAGCGATACCGAGAAAGCCGGTGAGGTGATTTTGGTTAGATGGTAGAGGCCCTTCTCAACCTATCGTTCACAGCCCTGCCAATTCCTTCCTCGGGCAAATATTCGGCAAGAATTAAATCCACATGGGCAGCATCCAGATTGCGCAGTGCAGAAAAGAAATTTGCAGCCGCTTCAGATAAATTTTCTTTACTGCTTAAAATCTCCTGATGTAAAATATTTTCAGCAGTATATTTTTCCGAATAAGACAAAATGCCCAGTTTTTTATCGCTGTATTTTTCAATTAAATCAGCAATATTTCCGATCAAAATTTTACTATTTGGCGCATAGTGTGTAGCTAGCATTCCCGGTGCTTCGGGTTTTTCATTGTCCGTTTTTACTTTTTCAGCTTTGATACCGGTACAGGCCTCTATTTCTTCTGCTTGGATTTTTCCTTCGCGCAAAAGCAGGATTTTATCGTCCAGGCATTTTACAATGGTACTTTCCACACCTACTTTGCAAGCACCGCCATCGAGGATATAGCTGACTTTATCGCCCATTTGTGCCGCTACATGTTCGGCAGTAGTGGGGCTGATGTACTTAAAGGGATTGGCACTTGGTGCTGCCAACGGGAATTTTAAGGATTGTAACAATTCAAGTGTCATTGCATGATTGGGCATTCGTACTGCTACCGTATCCAGTCCACCGCTTACAATATCGGGTACTTTGTTGGATTTGGGCAAAACCAATGTCAAAGGCCCTGGCCAAAAGTCCTCGATCAATTTATCTACGTAGGCGGGTTTTGAATTGGTGAGCTCATCCAAATTTTCCGCCAAACCAATGTGTACGATCAGCGGATTGAAAAAAGGACGATTTTTGGCTTCGAATATTTTCACCACCGATTTTGAATCCAGCGCATTTGCTGCCAGACCATAAACCGTTTCTGTGGGAATGGCCACCAATTCGCCAGCTTCCAATGCTGCCTTTGCTACCGCAATGTTTTTGCCTATCTTCAATTCGGGATTTTATGCAAAAATAACCTTTGAACGGCACAAAAATGGGTTTTCAAAATCAAGTCGGTAAATACGGACTTTACATCGCCATGTTCGGTGCGCTTTTGGGCGGCATAGGCGATGTGTTGCTCTTGTATCATCCCGATGGGAATTACGAAGCGGGCGATTATCTTTTTCTGGCAGACATACCTCCGCATAGGCTTTTGATAGGGGCGTATTTGGGCATTTTATTTATTCCCTTTCAGGTATTTGGCTTGGCAGTTTTGTATCAAAAACTCAAGCCCGCTATAGAAGGGAAAAGCTGGCTCTTTTTCTTTGCCATTATTTTAACTTTGTTTCCCGGCATTGCCTACCATGCCACATGTGCTTTCACGGGCATGTACTTGCGCATAGCCCAGGATTTACCTGCCGATCAATCGGACTACATGTTTCAGCAATTTGACTTTATTAAATTACTATTTGAGCCATTGGGCGCTTTTTTGGCCCTTGGTTTTTTTGTGCTTTCTTTTTTATATTCTTTCCTGATTTGGAAAAGGGAAACCCAACTGGAGAAATGGAAAGCATGGTTTAATCCGGCCTTGATTTATACATTTTGCATTGTTGTTTATCTTGTTTTTCCACTTATTGGAAATGTATTGGCACCCGCAGGATTCAATCTTTCCTTATTTTTGTTTTTTGCAATCATCGCTTATGAAAGAAAAAAATAAACCACATATTATTGGCAGGAATGACATTATAGACCTGCCCGATCTGGGTCTCTATGATTTGCCTGCAAAGGTTGATACAGGGGCGTACACCAGTGCACTGAGCTATAAGAATTGGGAAATAAAAGACGGTGAACTGCACATTGTTTTCGAGGTAGAAAAGGGCAAAACCAGTACTTTTAAAACGCGGGAATATTATCAAAAAGTCATTCGCAACAGTTTTGGTCAGGCGGAAAAGCGCTACATCATAAAGACTACGGTAAAAATATTTGGCGATAATTACCCCACAGAATTTTCGCTGAGCAAGAGAAAAGCCCTAAGGTTTCCCGTATTGCTGGGCAGAAAATTTTTAAAGGAAAATTTCATGGTGGATGTGAACCGCTATAAATTGTCTTATAAGAAGAAGATGAGAATTAGTTAAATTCAAGAATCAAGTGCAATTTTTAGAGAAGCGAAGTTTTCTTTGACAATCTATTAAGGACAGATTCCCAATCCTCGGTTTCTCCATTTTCAACTTGCTTTCTTGCAATTTCAATTTCTAATTTTTGATTGTTTGTTAACTGGAACAAGAAATCCTCCTTTTCCCCATACTTTATAGCGGTATAGATTTTAGCTTCTTTCATTTGCATTTGTCAAAATTAAACCCAAATTCAATTCCATTAAATGTTAGCGCATGACAATTTAATGCTTCTGTTCTAAAATTTTAAAAACACTAACTTTAATCTTTGGTGAAAAGATCTACAGTATCTAATTTAAATATCTTTTCCCAGGTCAAAATTTCAATTTAACGAAACCAAAGCACATAAATGAAACTCGGAATATTATCAAGAGACGCTACTTTATACTCCACCAGAAAACTGGCCGAAGTAGCTGAAGAAAAAGGACATGAAGTACAAATAATCGATCACCTGAAATGCAACTTGATCATGCAGGAAGACAGGCCCCAGGTGCATTATAAAAATGAAAATTTAGAGGGTTTTGACGCCATCATCCCCAGAATCGGTACTTCGGTAACATTTTTCGGTGCGGCAGTGGTGCGCCAATTTGAAATGATGAATACCTTTTCCGCTGCCGATTCCAATGCCATATTGCGCTCACGGGACAAATTGCGTAGCCTACAGGTGCTTTCCCGCGAGGGTTTGGGCTTGCCAAAAACGGTTTTTACCAATTTCTCCAAAGAAAAAGACGATGTGATAAAATCCGTGGGGGGTGCGCCATTGATCATTAAATTATTGGAAGGTACGCAAGGTTTGGGCGTGGTTTTGGCAGAAACCAAGAAAGCGGCCGAATCGGTATTGGATGCATTCAATGGATTGAAAGCCCGTGTGATCGTTCAGGAATACATCAAGGAAAGTAAGGGCTCTGATATCCGTGTATTTGTAGTGGGCGGAAAAGTGGTAGGTGCCATGAAACGCACCGGAAAGGAAGGCGAATTTCGCTCCAATTTACACCGGGGCGGCAGTGCACAGGTCATTAAACTGAGCAAAGAAGAAAGACTGGCGGCTATAAAAGCCGTAAAGGCCATGGGACTGGATATAGCAGGTGTGGACCTTTTGCAATCGGAGCGAGGGCCGCTAATTCTTGAGGTGAACTCCTCACCCGGATTGGAGGGCATTGAAAAAGCCACGGGCAAAAATGTAGCCGGAGCCATTATCGAGTTTATAGAAAATGCCATTAGCAAAAGAGCTGTTTCAGGAAAATTTAAGGGTTAGATCGCATGTATCCCAAAAGAAAAGTAATGCACATTTACGGGCAGGAAATCCTTCCCGGTGAGCAAAAGCAGATCAATCTGGAAATTGCAAAACTGCCGAGCAGAACACCCATTAGTATTCCCGTATTTGTAAATCGTTCTACCGAGCCTGGGCCATCCCTATTAATTATGGCCGGGATGCACGGGGACGAGATCAACGGGGTGGAAATTGTACGCAGGATTATGAAGCAAAACCTGCACATTCCCGAACGCGGCAGCATCATTTGTATTCCCATTTTGAATGTTTACGGTTTTATCAGCCAAGCGCGCGAACTGCCCGATGGCAAGGATATGAACCGTTCCTTTCCCGGTTCTGAAAAAGGCTCTTTGGCTTCCAGGGTGGCCTATATTATGATGCACGAAATTATACCCAATATCGATTTGGGGATTGATTTTCACACGGGTGGGGGCATTAAAACCAATTTCCCACAAGTTCGCTGCAAGCTGGAAGATGAGCAAAACAAGGAACTGGCGAAAGCCTTTAATGCACCTTTTACGCTGAATAGTCCTTTTAGGGCTGCCTCCCTGAGAAGTTCAGCGGCCAAAAAGGGCATTTCTATTTTGGTCTATGAGGGAGGCGAATCCTTAAGGCTCGATTCCTTTGCGATAGAACAGGGCATCAAAGGTTATCAAAAGGTTTTGTGCCATTTAAAAATGGGCAATGTCCATATGAACCCGGATGATAAAAACATAGTGCTTATGAACAGTTCCTGGATCAGGGCCAGGGGTTCGGGCATATTTCAATCCAATGTTAAGACCGGGGATTATGTCAGCAAAGGACAGTTTTTGGGCAGGATTTGTTCGCCCTATACCGAATTTGAAATAAAAGTAAAAAGCAGCAAAACGGGACATGTCATAGCCCTCAATCACCAAGCGGTGGTCAACCAAGGCGATGCGCTGATGCATATTGGGTTTGAGGAGTAGGGGATTAATCACAACTTTGTAAGTAATATTATATATCCTCCGCTCTAACAAGAATAAGCGCAGCGGTTCTTGTTCGCCAAAATTTAAAACAGGCAACATAAACAATCTTTGGAACAGTTCATTTTTATAAGTTATATTTACCAAAGGGGTACAAATTTACACAGTATGTTTTTTGGAAAATATAAATAAGTACTATGGATAATAAACTGAAACGATATAATCAAAAACTTCTTGCAATTATTGGCACACTTGTTCTTGTTGGGATTGGAATGATATTCTTGACTGGTGGATACTTCCTTGTTGACAGGGTAATCCGAGATACTCAGAGAAGAAACGCACAAGACAATGCTTTGACTGTTGACGGCCAAGTGGAAACAGATGGAACAACTACTAAGATCAGAAAACAAGAAATAAGCTTTGCCAAGCCTCGGCTGATCGACACATTACAAAGCATTTATCTTATCCCTGTATCTCAAGTCAATCTGGAAAATCCTGAAATTATTGAAAATGAAGGGTTTAAGAAGGGGTCAAATGCTTACGGTTCTAGAAAATATTCCTATTACAGATATTCCGGCTCCTATAATAACATCATTATCTACAATCAGAAAAACAATCAGAAGACGCCAGTATTTGAAGTAAAAGTGAATATTAATTCATTCCAGAATTACATAATCCAAAATAAGCAATATCTATTTATAAGCGGAACAACTTATGACTCGAACAAGGACGGAAAGCTGAAAGATTCAGACTTGCAATCTTTTTTCATCTACGACATCCATGAAGACAAACTTGAAACCGTTGAATTTGAAAAAATGGGACTTGTGGACTACTATATACTTTATAACACAGATGAAATAATTCTGCGATTCGGTAAGGACAAGGACGAAAATGGAGAATTTGACAGATACAAAGAACCGATATACATGAAAAAATATTCCATTTCAGAAAACAAAACTATTGATCTTATAAACAAAGAATTAACTAATAAGCTACAAAAGCTGATTGAATAGAAATATATTGGACACAATCAGGTTAGATGATGATTAATATTCTCGCTTTTGCAAAAATAAGCACAGCGGTTCTTATTCACCCTAAGAAAATGCCCCAGAATTATTTCAGAAAATTTCTAATATTGACATTATAAATGACTTCCGAAAAATTCAAAGACTTACTGCAAAAAGGTGAAGGCATAGAAGTCGAGTTCAAAAGGTCTCAGTTTGAACTGAACAAAAATGCCTTTGAATCCATTTGTGCCTTTCTCAATCGCAGGGGCGGTCATTTAATGCTGGGTGTGAAGGATGATGGGACAGTGGAGGGCATTTTGGAAAATCATGTTCAGGATATCGTCAATAATATTGTCACCAATGCCAATAATCCGCAAAAGCTCAGTCCTCCATTTTACCTTTCAACACAAGTAATCGACTTTGAAGGCAAGAAAGTAATTTACGTGTATGTACCGGAAAGCTCGCAGGTACACAGCACCAAGGGAAAGATTTTCGACCGGAATGAAGATGGGGATTTTGACATTACCCGGCAAACCGAACAGGTCACGCAAATGTACCTTCGAAAACAAACCACCTATTCCGAAAACCGGATTTATCCCTATCTGAAACTTTCGGACTTTAAGCCAGAATTATTCAGCCGTATCCGCACCTTGGCCAAAAACGAGCGAGCAGATCATCCCTGGCAAAACATGACAGATAAAGAGCTGCTGCGCTCAGCAGGATTGTTCAAACACGACCACCAAACTGGAAAAGACGGCTATACGCTGGCTGCAGTGTTGTTGCTCGGAAAAGATGAAGTGATTCAAAGTGTGCTGCCGCATCATAAGACGGATGCTATTCTCAGGGTGGAAAATATGAATCGCTATGATGACCGGGATGATATTAGAACCAACCTGATAGAAAGTTACGACCGGCTGATGGCATTTATGCGAAAACACTTGCCCGACAAATTTTATCAGGAAGGCGAACAACGCATCAGTCTGCGCGACCGTATTTTCAGGGAAGTAATTGGGAATTTGATTATTCACAGAGAATTCGCCAATGCTTTTCCAGCTAAATTCATTATCGAAAAGGACAGGGTATTGGCCGAAAACTGGAACCGCCCACATGATGGTGGAATAATTGACCCTTCTAATTTTTCTCCTTATCCCAAGAATCCTGTAATCGCCAAGTTCTTCAAAGAAATCGGTCGTGTGGACGAGCTGGGGTCAGGGGTTCGGGTTACCTTTAAATACTGTGGCATATATACGCCCGGTACCAAACCAGAGTTTATTGAATCGGATGTTTTCAAGATAATTATTCCGCTTAAAAGCGAAATGTCATTGATAAACAAAAATGATTATGATGCCGTAAGTGATGCTGTAAATGATGCTGTAAATCCAGGAATAACTTCATCAGTTAAGTCAAGATTAGTTGGTATTGTTAAGTATATTTCATCAAATAAAGGAACAAAAGTTAATGATTTAGCGAGTTATTTTGATGTATCAGAAAGAACAATAAAAGAGAACTTAAAATTATTAACAGAAGGAAATTTGATAGTTTATTCTGGAAGTAAAAAGACAGGTTTTTATTTTCTCACCAAGGATTTGCACGATAAACTGCACGATAAACTGCACGATAAACTGCACGATAAAAAGTAAGTGATGTGACTGAAACAGAAACAAAAGCTTAACTAATGTATTCCCCACCCAAGCAAGAATAAGCGCAACGGTTCTTGTTCACAAAAAACAAACCCGCCTAATCCATCTTTTTGAAAAAATTTAATGGAAACTTTAAAACTTTTTGCAGTTTCCATAGTTTTTGTGTTTAACTTTGCACATCAATTATGGATCAGAAACAAAAAATATTTTGCCAGGCCGAAGAGCTGTTCCTAAGATATGGCGTAAAAAGCGTTACCATGGACGACCTGGCTTCGCATCTTGGTGTTTCCAAAAAAACACTGTACCAGCATTTTGACAATAAATCCGACTTGGTTGAAAAAACACTTTCAGCGCATTTGGATTTAGAAAAAGAAGCTGTACTTGCTATTAAAGAACAATCTGCCAATGCCATAGAAGAGATTTTCAAATTGGGGCAACATGTCAGCGGGCATCTGCAAACAATGAACCCTTCCATTTTATTTGATCTTAAACGCTATTATCCAAAGGCATGGGCAATTATGGAAGCGCACAAAAATGTGTTTATCTACCAGCATATTCTCAATAATATTAAAAGAGGGAAATCAGAAAACCTTTATAGACAGGACATTGACCCTGAGATAATTGCCCGTATTTATCTCAACATGATCAATATGATTATTCAGCCCGAACTTCAGGTCGAGCAGCAGGAAGTTGTTCGGCATTATGAAGAATATTTGAGCTATCACGTGCGGGGCATTGCCTCAAAAGAGGGTTTTAAAGTTTTAGAAGCATTAAATCAACAACAGTCATGAGTATATTAAAAAACAGTATTGCTCTCTGTGTTTTAGTTTTTATCGCTGTATTAGCTGTAGCACAGGAATATCCCGAGCAAAAAGACATACAAACATTTTCACTGAAGGAAGCACAGGAATATGCCTTAAAGCACTCCAACCTGATGAAAAATGCAGAACTCGATTATCAGATCAGCAAAAAACAAACCCTGGAAGTGATCACTGAAGGGCTGCCAAAAATATTGGGAGAGTTCAATTACCAGAACAATTTCAACTTGCCCGAAACGGTAATTCCTGCCGGAGCCTTTCCCGGTCTGGACGAAGAATTTGTCACCTTTTTTGGTGTGCAGCATCAAGCTACTGCAGATATTTCTGTAAACCAATTAATAGTAGATGGGCGCTATTTTATTGGTTTGAAAGCCAATAAGGCTATTTTAAGTGTTGCCGATGGGCAGGTGCAGTTGAAGGAAATAGATTTAAAAAACACCATTGCGTCCACTTATTATTCAACATTGGTGGCCATTGAAAGCAAAGCACTTTTAGACAGCAATTTTCAAACACTGGAACAATTGCTTGCAGAAACAGAGGAATTATACAAAGAAGGTTTTTCAGAAGAATTGGACGTAGATCGCCTGAGGCTTAACCTGGCCAATCTCGAATCGGCAAAAACCAAAGCCGATCTTCAGGCACAACTCAGTTTGAATGTGCTGAAATATCAAATGGGAATGGAATTAAACAGTGAAATCGAATTGACAGACAATTTAGAGGAGTTGCTTTCTGAAACTGAGGCAATAGAAGTTAACGCACCATTTGACCATACGCAACGCGTTGAACACAATTTATTGCAAACACAACACGAGCTCAGGGGCTATGAGGCAAAAAGTATCCGGGCTGGCTATTTCCCTTCCGTATATTTTTTCGGAGGCTATAGCTATTTCAATCAGCGCAGTAGTTTTGAAGAGATCTATCAGGAAGACTGGTTTGAAAGCGGCTTCTACGGGTTAAATATTAAAGTCCCTATTTTTGATTCTTATAAAAGAGGTGCTCAAGTTCAACAGAAAAAACTCGATCAGCTAAAAATCAAAAACAACCTTGAAAACTTTGAGCAGCAGGCAAAATTGGAAGTAAAGCAGGCTCGCACCAATTACAGCAATGCCCTGAATGAATACAACAACCAGACGCAAAACCTGGAATTGGCAAACAAGATTTACAATAAGGTACAGGAGAAATACAAAGAAGGGGTGAGTTCAAGTATGGAACTGGCCAATTCTGAAACAGACCTGACAGATACTCAGACCAATTATATCAATGCATTATACAATTTGCTTTTGAGAAAAACAGAATTAGACAAAGCTTTAGGAGAATTATAAATACATAAAACAATGAAAAAATTTATTTGGATCAGCAGTATCCTTTCAATTTTAATTTTTTTGCAGGCTTGCTCTTCACCTAAAAAAGGCAGCGAACTCGATCAAAAAAAAGCTGAATTAGAAAAGCTAAAGAAAGATCGTGGCGACCTCAGTACCAAGATATTTAACCTGGAAGAAGAAATCAGGGAAATTGACCCAGGTTATTTTGACCAGGGAAAAGGAAAACCGGTGACAGTAATCCCAGTAAAGCAAACCACTTTCAATCATTACTTTGAAGTGCAAGGTACAGCAGAATCTGAAAACAGTATTGCTGTAAGTACCGATATGGGCGGCCTTGTTACAAAAGTTCTTGTAGATGAAGGTGATAAAGTCAATGAAGGCCAGCTCCTTGTTCAGCTTGATAATTCAGTGGTTGTCAAAAATATAGATGAACTGGAAACCTCTTTGGAATTGGCCAAAAAGCTATACGAAAAACAAAAAAGGCTTTGGGAAAAAAATATCGGTTCAGAAGTGGATTATCTACAAAGCAAAAATCGCAAAGAGCAGCTGGAGGGACAGTTGGCTTCTGCGCAGGCGCAATTGAACAAAACCAAAATAAAAGCACCATTTTCCGGTACAGTTGACAGAATTTATGTGAAAGTGGGCGAAGTAGCCAGCCCGGGAATGCCTGCGGTGCGTGTAATGAATTTAGAGCAAATAAAAATTGAAGCCGATGTATCTGAAAATTATCTTGGCAGCATGGTTGAGGGGGATAGCGTAGATGTCCATTTTCCTGCTATAAAAACTTCCAGAAAGGGAATCATAAAATCTGTAGGTCAATATATTGATCCTGCCAACAGAAGCTTTAAAATATATGTGCGCATTCCCAATACAGACCGTGTTATTAAGGCAAATTTATTGGCCACCGTTTCTATCAATGATTATACAAAGAAAGATGCCCTGGTGATTCCTACCCGGTTAATTCAGTTTAGCAGAGATGGAGAATACATTTATGTGGAGTCTGAAAATGAGCACGGACATAAGATTGCCAAAAAAGTATTTATCCAAAAAGGCAAAACCTATAAAGGACATTCAGTAATAGAAAAAGGACTGAATCCAAATGATAAAGTAGTTGATGAAGGCCACAGAGACCTGGCCAATGGCGATAAAATTGAGATCGTAGAATAAGAAAAGCAGAAGCAATGACAAAAGATCCTAATAAAAAGAAAAAGGGCATAATTCGCGAATTTGGTTTATCCAGCCTATCGGTTGACAATCAGACAAGTGTTGTCGTGTTGCTCTTTATTATTCTTGTTATGGGCATTAGCTCCTACAAGAATATGCCTAAAGAAAATTTCCCTGAGGTGAATATTCCTACCATTTATGTAGGTACGCCCTATCCCGGGAACTCACCACTGGATATAGAAAATTTGATCACACGCCCGCTTGAAAAAGAAATAAAAACCATTACTGGGATCAAAGAACTTACTTCTACTTCTATCCAGGATCATTCCACTATTGTAGTAGAGTTTGGTTTTGATGTAGATGTACAGGTCGCCCTTAGTGAAGTGAAAGATGCCGTGGACAAAGCAAATAGCGAATTGCCCACAGATTTAGACAAAGAGCCGAATGTATTTGAGATGGATTTCTCTGAAATGCCGGTAATGAATGTCAATCTCAGCGGTGAAGATTTTTCGGCAGAAGATCTAAAGTACTATGCCGAATATTTGCAGGAAAAATTTGAAGATGTCAATGAAATATCAAAAGCAGATATCAAAGGCGCTCACGATAAAGAAGTGAAAATCAATGTAGATCGCTTCAAAATGGAGGCCATGGAAATTTCCTTTAAAGATATTGAGGATGCTATTGGCTATGAGAACCGCACTATTTCCGGAGGTGATCTTTTAGTTGACGATTTCAGGAGAAGTATCAGAATAATTGGTGAGTTTAAAAACACTGAAGAAATTGGAAAAATTGTTGTCAAAAACAGAGATCAAAAAATAGTTTACCTCAAGGATTTTGCAGAAATAAGCTTTGCGTATGAGGAGCCCGAAAGCTATTCCAGATCCTATTCCAATGATGTAGTTACACTCGAAATCAAAAAGAGAAGTGGCGAAAACCTGTTGATCGCTACCGATAAAATCAAGGAAATACTTCAAAAAAATATTGATACCAAACTTCCGAATAATTTAAAAGTAGATATTACCAACGACACTTCCAGGATGACCAGACTGCAAGTATCCAACCTTGAAAACAGCATTATTTCAGGGGTAATACTGGTGGTTTTGGTACTCTTGTTTTTCCTCGGTCTGCGCAATGCCATCTTTGTAGGAATTGCCATTCCTATTTCAATTTTGTTGGGAATATTTGTGCTCCACGCAATGGACATTACCCTCAATATGATGGTATTGTTCTCACTGGTACTTGCACTGGGAATGCTGGTGGACAATGGCATAGTAGTAGTAGAGAATATCTACCGGCTGATGCAGGAAGGCAAAAGCCCTGTTCGGGCAGCCAAAGAAGGTGTTGGTGAAGTGGCCTGGCCCATTATTAGTTCTACGGCTACTACCCTGGCCGCTTTTATGCCCCTGCTTTTTTGGGATGATATCATGGGAGAATTCATGCAATACCTCCCGCTCACGTTAATCATAGTTCTGTCCTCTTCCCTTTTTGTAGCATTGGTGATCAACCCGGTGCTGACTTCGCTATTTATGAAAGTGCAGGAAAGTGAAGAAGATGAATTAAAAACAGTAAAAAAGCGAAAATCAAGAAGAAAATTACTGTTGGCCTTGGCCCTCGGGTTTGTAGCGGCTATTGGGCTTTATTTTATGAAAAACATTTTGTTTGGAAATATATTGATGGCAGTAGTGCTGTTGGTATTGCTCAATCTTTATGTTTTGACCCCGCTTTCAGTCCGTTTTCAGGATGTGTTTTTGCCAAGACTGGAACGTTTGTACCACAGAACCATCACTTTTGCCCTTGATGGTTGGAAACCGGCTTTCTTTTTAATCGCTACTTTTTTAGTGATGATTGGCTCTATGATTTTCTATTTCTCCAAAGATCCCAATGTGATCACTTTCCCGGAGAACATTCCCAATTATGTCAATATTTTCATTGAAATGCCAACGGGTACTGATATTGAAAAAACGAATGCACTTACCAAAAAAATAGAAAAAAGAGTTTTTGATTATTTGGAGCAATACAAAGATGAAACACTCATAGAATCTGTGGTGAGCAATGTTGGAAAAGGCACATCCGATCCAAATAGCGGAAAAATAGAAAGAGGGGCATCGCCCAACAAGTCGAGAATTACAGTATCATTTGTAGAGTATCAGCACCGAACTGTAGTTCCAAATACCCAAGTCGTTTTAGAAGATTTGCGAAATTTAGTGGAAGATGTACCTGGTGCGCAAATTACGGTAGATAAAGATGCCAATGGCCCACCACTTGGCCCGCCAATATCAGTGGAGGTGAGTGGTGAAAATTTCGATGAATTGATTGCACTCTCAAAAGATGTGATGCAACATATAGAAGATGCCAATATCCCGGGAATTGAAGAACTAAAAACGGATTTGGATGTGGGGAAACCTGAATTGATCGTAGATATCGACCGTGCTGCAGCTAGGCGCTACGGCTTGAGCACAGCACAAATTGCATCAACTATAAGGACAGCACTTTTTGGAAAGGAAGTGAGCAAATACAAAGAAGGAGAAGATGATTTTCCCATCATGTTGCGCCTGAGCGATAAATACAGGTACAACCTTGAAGACCTAATCAATCAAAAGATTACCTATCGCAACCAAAACAACGGTAAAATTGTACAGGTGCCCATTTCTGCCGTTGCTGATGTGCGTTATTCTTCTACTTATGGTGCTGTAAACAGAAAGGATGCCGACAGGGTCATCACCATTTATTCAAATGTAATAACCGGGTATAACCCCAATAAAATAATTGCCCAATTGGGTGAAATTTTTATGGATTATAAATTGCCCGATGGATACACGATCAAATACACTGGAGAAATAGAAGAACAGCAAAAATCTATGGACTTCCTCACACGAGCGTTTATGATTGCGCTTTTTGTGATCTTCCTAATTTTGATCACACAGTTTAACTCTATTACTGCTCCATTGATTATTATGCTCTCGGTACTTTTCAGTACTACCGGTGTTTTTCTCGGCCTGGGTATTTTCAACATGGATTTTGTGGTCATTATGACCGGTATTGGTATTATTTCGCTTGCCGGAGTAGTGGTCAACAATGCCATTGTACTCATTGATTACACCGACCTTGTGCGACAACGCAGGCGCAAGGAACTGGGCTTAAATAGTAAAAGGTTGCCCAAAGATGAATTGGTTTCGAGTATTATTATTGCGGGTGAAACGCGTTTGCGTCCGGTGTTACTCACCGCCATTACTACAGTACTGGGACTTATACCGCTTGCCATAGGTTTTAATATCAATTTCAATACGCTGTTTAGCAATTTCGATCCCCAGATATTTATAGGGGGCGACAATGTTGTATTCTGGGGGCCTATGTCATGGACCATTATTTTCGGATTGACTTTTGCCACTTTCCTCACGCTGGTAATAGTTCCGGTGATGTACCTGACTTTCGATTTTGCAAAATACAAACTGGGCAAGTTGTTTGGGAAGGTTTAATAGACTTGTAGCCAATGTATATTATGCGGAGATGAATTTTTCCCGGCAAAAAGCGTTTTTCTTCCCAAATAAAAAATTATCTTTGCCACTCCAATTTAATAGGAGCTAATGGTACCATAGCTCAGTTGGTAGAGCAAAGGACTGAAAATCCTTGTGTCGCTGGTTCGATTCCAGCTGGTACCACAAGAAAGCTGGCTGAAAGGTCAGCTTTTTTTGTTTTGATCGATGAGCTGGTATGTTTACATATTGCAGAACCCATCAGGCCGACTATACAAAGGTATGGCACAGGATTCCGATGCACGATTGGGAGATCACAATGCCGGAAAGGTAAAATCCACTAAAGCTTTCGTCCCATGGAAAATAATTTATGTTGAGGAAATGGAAAGTAGGACGGCTGCCCGGGAAAGGGAAAAATATTTCAAGAGCGGAGCGGGAAGGAGGTATATCAAAAAGTATATTTTGGACTGAAAATCCTTGTGTCGCTGGTTCCCTGCCCGATCTGGGACAGGCGGGGATTCCAGCTGGTACCACAAGAAAGCTGGCTGAAAGGTCAGCTTTTTTTGTTTGAATTTATCTCTCGCAAAGACGAAAGGGAGGTTGTTTCTCGCAAAGCCGCAGTGGCACTAAGTTTTTTCTTTGCTACTTAGCGACTTTGCGAGCAATTTGTTGCGGTCTGCAAATTATCTGACTTCAAATTAACATTTTATAGCCACTTGCTGTTAACTTATTTCTGTAATAACGCAACCTGAATTTGTTCAATTCCGGGAAATAAGTTATTATATGTAATCTCTGCAAACAAGCGTATTTTTGCCTATTCCCTATGGCTCCAAGAAAATTATTTAAAGGTCTACTAATACTGCTCCTGGGCATAATTTTGCTCTCAGGGATTGCATTGATTAGTTTCCTGGCTTCTGAAGATTTTCAAAAATGGACAGCCATAAAAGCGAGCAGTTTACTTTCAAAAGAATTGGATACGGAGTTCAGCTTGCAATCGCTTAAAATAGATTGGGGAGCCGAAATAGAACTTTCTGAAATTCTGATTAGAGATCAGGAGAACGACACTTTGCTCTATATCGAAAAACTCAATTTAGATGCCGGCCTGCTCAGTCTTTTAGAAAAGGAAATTCATGTAGAAGCACTGCTGCTGCAAAATATCAAATTGAATTTGCGGCAAATCGATTCAAGCATCTATAATTTTTCATTTCTATTTCCTCCTCCCGATACCAGCAAAAAAAACAGTTTCGACTGGCCTATTTATTTGGACCAGGCTGAGCTCAACACAATTGATTTTAGCCTTGTTAGCGAGCAAAGCAATATAAAAATCAGCAATAAAAACCTATTGCTTGATGGCAGCTTACTCTTAAAAGAAAGAAAAATAACTGCCGGAAATTTATCACTGCTTCAGCCCGATGTGTACATAAATGTATTCCCGGACAGCACTGAAACCACAGTAAATAATGATTCAATTGCCAACATCCTGATGCCCGATATTGGTTGGCACATAACAAATGAAACACTTGAATTGACCGAAGGGCATTTTGTGCTCAACTCAGTTGGAACATCCAGAACTGAAGGGAAATTTGATCCAAAACACATGAATTTCTCAGACATCAATATCAATATTAATTCTGTAAATTGGGAAAAATCTGCACTACAGGCTGATATTGAAAAAGTGGCATTTGCCGAGCACAGCGGCATAGCAATGCATCATTTAAAAACCCGGGCAGAACTTTCAGACACCGCCATCAGGCTTCAAAATTTCGAAACCAAAACTGCACATTCTGAACTTTCACTCAACGCACATGCTCAATTTTATTCACCGGCAGACCTTTATCAATTGCACAAAGACAATGCATTTCAGATTGAGCTCATCAACTCGCATGCGGGTATAAATGACCTCAGCCTTTTTATAGACAGCGCAATATTAGATCAATTGCCGGATTATAAAATTGATGGAAAAATAAACGGCACCCTCGCAGCACTCAATACTGAAAACCTAAAAATTAAAATCGGTAAAAAAAGCCATCTACACTTAAACGGCAAACTGAAAAATCTACTCCATACTGATTCCATAAGCTGGGAAGTAAACAGCATTGATCTTGCTGCATACAAAAGCGATATAAACACTTATCTCAAAAATCAACTGGGGGAAGAAATCTTTTACTACACCCACTATACTCTAAAAGGCAGGGCTTCTGGAAATCTGAGTACTGTGAATTTGCAAAATACCGTGCTGCAGGCCGGCAACGCACTTTGGCTGAAATTGGACGGAAACTATACCCACTCTGCAACAAGCACAGGACGCAGCGGAAATATCTCATTGGATCTCAGGCAATTGACCAATGCTGCTTTTCGCCCTTTTGCAGGAGAAAATGAATGGCTCAGCGCTTTGGAAAAATTCAGGCTGAAAGGCAATATTGAACTGCAGAATGACAAAAGCAACACCGACCTCACCTTACAAAGCAGTGCCGGAATTCTCAACATAAAAGGCAATGCATTGATCAATGATGCTTTTATGCCTGAAGAATATGCGTTTTCATTAGACAGTGAAAATTTTGACCTGGCTAAACTGCCACTCGATACCGCATTGAAAAATATAAGTTTCTCGGCAAAACTCAATGGAAAAGGTTTGCACCCAGATACCCTCGCAGCAGATTTGCAAATGGCCATTCATCAATTGCACTACAAAAACCACAAGTGGAAGCAAATCGACCTGGAAGCCAAATGGCAAAACAATCAACTGCAGAGCAAGCTGAATGTAAACGATACTATGGCCGGGCTGCAACTTACTGCCTTTTGGAAACCTGGAGAATTGGACAGTATTGCCCTCAACTGGAATGTTGATTCTTTCTTAGTTGCTTCTGTGAGTGAGGCTTACGACAAAATGCGGGTTGCAAGCAAAGGCGAAATCAGCTACAGTGGTGATTTCAATCAAAAGCATGCAGCAAGGGGAAATATCCAAAACTTTTCTATTGAGGACAGCGCCATTACACTCCATCAAAAAGACACAAAATTCTGGTTTGAGCAGACCGATAGCAGTCGTAGCAAAGGCAATATTAATAGCGAAATTCTGAGTGCCAACTGGGATGGCCCCGGAACGCCCTACTGGAAAAAATTGCCAAATATGGCCATAGCAATGGCAGATAAATATTTTCCCATAAGGGATTTGCTCGGGGTTAAAAGGGTGGTTTTTGATAAACAAATACTGGATGCGCCTTTGCAGCTCAAGCTCACTTTCAGCCAGCCAGCCAAATGGGCTTCATTGTTTTTGCCCGAACTCAATCAATTAGACACTTTAGGCCTTGAAATGAATTGGCAGCCGGGAGATACAGCATTTACACTGAATTTATTCACCCCTGATTTGGACTATTCGGGTATGGGCTGGCAGCAAATGAGCATTAGAAGTCTGGGACAAAAAACTGATTTCAATTTTTTACTTCGTTTAGACTCCGTTTTTGTCAAAGACAAGATCAGCCTGAATCGTTTTGAATTTGAATCAAATGTGTTGAACGACTCTCTTTTCAGTGCCATAAATATATGGGACGACAGCAGCAACAACACCCTTAGTATTAATAATCTTTATACCAAAGAAAAAGAAAGCAATCGTTTCAAACTTTATTTCCGAGAACCTTTTGTGTTAAATCAAAAGGAATGGAATGTAGATCCGGGCAATTTTATTTACCTCGGTGCAGAAGATTTTGATTTTGAACCTTTAATACTGAGCAGAGAAAACCAGCAATTTAGTATTGGCAAACAAAAAGGCAAGTCCAATGCATTAAACATGAACATGCAAAACATTTCAATTCGGGAGATTACAAAGATATTGTCCTTTGAAGAACCCGATCTGCAAGGCAATATCAATGCATCTGTGGTATTCACCTTCAGTCCGGAAATAGAAGTGGATGGAGATATTAATATCACCAATTTATTCATTGAAAACAGCGATGCAGGAAGCCTGGATATAACGGCTTCACTCATTGATAATCTCGCGACTTTCGATGCCTCACTTCGGGGGCCAAATGGCCAAATGCAGGCTTTTGGGGAGTACAATGTTTTAGACAATACAATTAATGCCTCAGCAGATGTACCAAAATTACCTGTGGCTTTTATTACCGCATTTTTACCTGAATATGTTGACAGCAGCTCTGGCCATCTCTCTGCCAAAGCAAAAATAAAAGGCAGTATTACTAAACCTGTATTTTCGGGCAAATTGGATTTGAATGAAGTGAGAAGTTGGATAGTGCCTCTGCAAACTTATTATACATTGGATGGAAAAGGCATTGAAATAGACAACAAGCAATTTCTTGTAAAAAACCTGGATTTAAAAGACCGTTACGGATCTACAGGAAGTATTCAGGGCAGTGTTCTGCACCAGAATTTTTCAAAGCTGGAGCTGTTCTTGCAAATGAAAGCCAAAGATTTTACCTTCTTTGAAATTCCCAAAAATGACAAAGAATTTTTGAGTGGCACCTTGCGGCTTGATTTGGATGCCAAAGTGCGGGGAAGCCTGGAACAACCCGTTGTAAATCTCAATGCCAAAACCCGTGAAACAACCGATCTGCTCGTCAGTCTGATTGATGAACAGCAGGCCATTGCCCAGGAAGATTATGTGTTTTATTACGATCCTGAGCGGGTGGATTCCACCACAAAAGAAAAACTGCTTTTCAGCGAAACCGGATTTAGCCTTTTTATGAATTTACAGGCTACCAATGAAGCCCAATTGCAAATCATTGTTGACCCGATAAGCGGTGATTATCTCGAACTCAATGGAAATTCAAATTTAAGCGTTGAAATTGAACCCAATAAAACACCTGTAGTTACCGGCACATACACTGTGAAATCCGGTTCGTATCGATTCAGCTACGAGCAGGTTCTGAAAAAACGTTTTAATATCCAGGAAGACAGCAAGATCAATTTTACAGGAGACCCGATGGAAGCCCAACTGGATATCAATGCGATATATAGCACCGAAACCACTACCTATGAGCTTATAGAGGATCAAAGTGCTACGCTCAGTAGTTCGGAAAATGAAGCTGCGCGTAAAAAAAGCAAAGTGAATGTGTTCCTAAAAATTGGGGGCGTATTATCCAAACCAGAACTGTCTTTTGACATTCAAATACCCGGGGGACAATCAAATATTGCCAGTGCTGTTACCCGTAGATTGACTCAACTCCGCGAAGATGAAGCAGAGCTCAACAAGCAGGTTTTTGGGTTGTTGTTGTTTAACAGCTTTATCAGCAGTGGTGGGGGTGGAGATATCGGCAGCTCCGGGGAAGCAGCAGCATTAAATAGTGTGAGCAAATTGATCAATAATCAGCTGAACAACCTGGCCGGAAAACACGTGAAAGCCATTGATATTTCCTTTGCATTTGATGCCTATAAAGACAGATTTGCCGAAACAGACAAAACCATTGCCGAGGTCGGTCTTGATCTTTCAAAAAGCTTTCTGGACAATCGCTTGTCTGTAAAAATTGGGGGAAATTTAAACTTGGAAAATGAATCGGTTTCAGCCGAGGAAGCACAAGCCATGCAGCAGGTCAGCAATGATTTTGTGGTAGAATATAAACTCACCGAAAATGGGCGATACAGAGTAAAAGTATTTCAGACTGCTAATTATGATTTAATCAACAACAACAATGTTTTCCGTACCGGTGCCGGTGTTAGTTTCCACGAAACTTTCGGAAAAATTTTCAGGGACGAGCAGGAAAAAGAGGCTAAAAAAAAGACAAAGGAAAAGGAGGAAGCGGATGAGGAAGATTAGAATTTCAATTTTAGCAGCATTCTGCCTTGCCCTGTTTTTTGCATCCTGCAATGTGACAAAAAACCTGCCTGAAAATGAACGGCTCTATACCGGTGCAGACCTGGAAATCAAGCGAGAAAGTGCTATTCCTCAAAGGCAGGAACTCTATGCTCAATTACAAAATCAGCTGAGACCTGCGCCAAATAAAAAATTTCTCGGCATCACTTATACACGGCTTTGGTTTAGGCAGAATATAAGGGAGCCTAAAAAAGAAAAAGGCCTGCGCAGATGGATTAAATACAAATTAGGTAAAGCCCCGGTACTTTATTCATCGGTAAAACCACAACAAATTACTTTACTATTGAAGAAAAAACTTCAGGACAATGGCCATTTTCATGCTGAGGTCAACTATGAAGAAATAGAAAAGGGGAAGAAAACCCATTTACAATATAATATTGATCTGAAATCGCCTTATAGAATTCGCTCGGTAGTAGCACCTGAACCCACACAGCCCATAGATAGCCTGATTGGATTGTTTCACAAAGAGGAAAAACTTGATAGTGAAAAAGGAAAGGTCTATCGATTGGAAGAATGGGATGAAAAGCGCAGTGAATTGATGGCTTTTATTCGAAATCGGGGCTATTACAATTTCTCCAAACGCTACCTTTATTTTTATGTAGATACCAGCCTTGGCAGCCGACAGGTAGATATACATATCAGAAGTTCTGCCTCGTTGGATTCCACAGCATTTATCAAATATTACTTGCGCAATATTTCTGTAAACGCAAATTACCGGGTAGGAAAAAACGGGGAACAAAAACCCGAAATATACAATGACATCACATTTTATCAGGATCGAAAATATATCAAACCAGGAGCATTGGCACCATTTATTGCTCTTGAAAAAGGAGCTGTTTTCAGTCAGAAAGACCACAGCTATACACTCAATCAACTTTTGCAGCTTAATATATTCAAGTTTGTAAACATTCAATACGACAAAACAGGTAGCGACTCACTGGATGTTAAGATATTGCTTTCACCCACTCAATATCAGGATGTAGAGCTAAACCTGGAAGCAAGTACCACAAACACTAATTTTCTGGGCACCAATTTTCAAGTCAAATACCTGAACCGACATCTTTTTAAGAGGGCCCATCAATTTGAATTGGTATTAAATGCAGGTTCTGAATTTCAGATTACCGGAGAGCGTTCACTGCTCAATATTTTAGACCTTTCAGGACAGCTCAATTATTATTTGCCGAAAATGCTGGGTTTGCCGGGCTGGCAAAAACGCAGGCAATTGCTATCGCCCAGAACCAGGTTTAGTTTCACCAATAATTATCAAAGATGGTTTGAGTTGTACACGCTCAATAGTGTTAAACTGGGCTATTCCTACGATTGGACAGGAAAGAACAAATGGCGGCATCGCCTTTCTCCATTTACATTTACCCGGGTAAATTTGCTTAATTCTGATGAAGAATTGGACGAATTGCTGGAATCTAATCCGATTTTGCGAGCCGGATTTGAAGAAGTGTTGATTGTGGGACAGGAATATTCATTTCAGTTTGATACCAAAGATCCCAAACGTGCCTTAAGAGAATACTGGTGGCTGAATTTAAAACTGGAAAGTGCAGGCAATCTGTTGTATGGTGCCTATTCAGCTTTTGGATCTGGCGAAAAACCATATAAACCTGTCAATGCGCCATTTTCTCAATTTGCACTTGCAGATATGGACATAAGACATTACTGGATTATCAATGAAAACAATTCTTTTGTAAGTCGCTTCAATGGCGGAATAGGTGCGGCCTATGGCAATAGCGAGGTTTTGCCTTATATCAAGCAATTCTACCTGGGCGGCCCCTCTACTTTGCGCGCATTTCGTTTTAGAGGTATTGGGCCGGGCAGGTATAGAAATGAAAGCCTTGACAACATCAATTCCATCGATCATGCCGGAGATATAAAATTACTGCTCAATCTTGAATACCGCTTTACACTTTATCGTTTTTTCAAAGCCGCAGTATTCGCTGATATTGGAAATGTTTGGTTGCTGAGAGCTGATCCCGATAGACAGGATGGCACATTCCAGGCCAATGAATTTTACCGACAATTGGCTGTTGGCTCCGGGCTTGGCTTGCGTCTTGATTTTGATATTTTCGTAATTCGACTTGATATAGGCGTGCCATTGAGAAAACCCTTTTTGCCGGAAGGACAGGAATGGATCAATGATTTTCCTGAAACAGGATTCAAAGACTGGCGAAAGAAAAACCTGGTTTGGAATATCGCTATTGGTTATCCTTTTTAACTCATGTGGAGTTTATAAACCGAAATAATTTTCAAATCGGATTTTACTCCACCACCACACACCTGGAAAGCTCTATATCTATCATTTCAATGCCCATTTCATCCATCTTATTGACTCCGTTTAGTCTTCCTTTGATGGTTACTTCATCACCGGATTTTAAATCTGCTGCCTTACCTGCCGATTCTTTTTGAAGGCCTGCTTTTACATTGCCCATACTCGTTCCGCTACTGGCAAATAGAATAGTGATCCCACCATCATCGGATTTATTGATTCCCTGAACTGTTCCGTTAACTTGAAGCAATTTGTCTTTGTATTTTTCTTTTGCTTCTTCTTCTGTGGTTTCAAATTCTGCCATCAGATCGTCAGTGCTGAGCGTATAGGTGGCTTTTTTATTTTCAATATTTTCATGTGGTTTATTGTACATGTAATAGCCAATGGCGCCACCGCCAATGCCAAGAATGATCAGCACGATTAAAATTTTGATTTTATTGTTCATAGCTCTGGTGTTTAATATTGGAAACTTACAATTTTTTTTCTTAAAATTTAATTTTTATCAATGCTAAGTTAATCAATGTTCTATTGATGTTTTTATTTTATACGTAATAAAAAACCCGGCATAAAAACCGGGCTTTAATAAATTTCATACGAAAAAACTTATTGTACCATAATTTTTTGAAAATAAGTGTCTTCCTCTACTTGAATACGCACAAGATAAATACCACTGTTCAATGATTCACCGATATTGAATTGTTGATTGTAGGTTCCAGGTGCCATATCAGTTTCAAAAAGCCTGCTTACAGTAGCCCCTTTTAAGTCAACAATATCTGCACTTGTGCGGCCACCTTTGTTTAGGTTAAATTGCAAATTCAGTTCGCTTTGCACTGGATTGGGGAAAATATTGATCTCGCTTACATCGGCTGCGTTGATGGCGATACTAACGGGGTCTTCATTAATGCCAAAATCATTTTTTGAAAGGCGGTATTGGGCGATATAGATATCATCAGCTGAACTTGCAATAGAATCATCATTACCCCCATTAGCAGCAATATAAAAAATGATGTCCCGATCTATTGTTTGTGGGAGCTCATATTGAAAGAACCAATTTGGTGTACTGGTTGCATTCTTGTGTCCAACATATTGTCTGCTGCCCGATGATTGAGTACTAACATTGCTTTGATTGCTTGAAAAGCTACCTGCAGGTGTACCGTTTTCAAACAATGCTGTCATAGAAAACCCATATACATTGTATGTTGGGGAAGTTTGTTTGAAAGCTACACTCAAACCAAAACTTTGTCCTTCATTATTAGAATAACCATTTGCAAAAGTAGTTGGTGATAGTTCTCGTAACTCAATTTTAGGATTTTGAGTTGTTACATCAATAGTCCCTGTACCATGGCAACCGGATC
Source organism: Chitinophagales bacterium (assembly GCA_040877935.1). Classification (NCBI taxonomy): domain Bacteria; kingdom Pseudomonadati; phylum Bacteroidota; class Chitinophagia; order Chitinophagales; species Chitinophagales bacterium. The sequence goes on along the minus strand of JBBDNB010000021.1, from coordinate 81,440 downwards.
CATTGGCACAAGTTAGATCATTAGGAGCGCCCGTAAAACCTGTCTGAGGCTGGATGATATTTGTGTAAACATCACTTTGCTGAAAGACGAGGATGAATAGAGTTACAATAAAAAACAGGCTTAAGGATAAGTGTTTCATGGTTTTTTTAAGGTTTGATTTTAAAAGTCGATAAAATTGAAAAAAAATTCGCAGTAAACAAAAAAATAGAGGCTGCGAAAAAATTTAAAATTAACAATTCAATTTTGCCATACCAGTTAGGCAGATTTAATTAGAGCCTGTCTATAAAGTCGAGGGTCTGCTTCAGAATGTTCGAGTTCGAGGCTTGTGCAGTACTGAAATCAGGAGTTTACTTATGTAAATGACGGTTTTCAGGACAAGCATAACGAAGAAATCGGACATTATGGACAGATACTAATTAAGAACCCTCAAGCGCAGCAGCACCACTTACAATCTCTGTAAGCTCTGTGGTAATGGCCGCCTGACGTGCCCTATTGTAAGATATCTTAAGGTCTTTGAGCAGTTCTTCTGCATTTTCAGTGGCATTGTCCATCGCTGTCATTCGGGCACCGTGCTGTGAGGCATTGGTGTCCAACATGGCTTTGAAAAACTGTGTTTTCAAAATTTTGGGAACCAGTGTTTTGACAATACTTGTTCTGTCCGGCTCAAAAATAAAGTCCACACTTGTAGCACTTTTTTCGTCTTCAGGTGCTTCAGCAGGCATTACAGGCAAAAATTGCTCGGAAATAAAAAACTGAACAGCGGGATTTCTAAACTGTGAATAAACCAGTTCAACTTTGTCGTATTGCTTTTCTTCAAAGGCAGTCATCACTTTCTGCGCTACTTTCGAAACACTTTCAAAATCAAAGTCAGTGATCAGTGGGGCGTGTTTGTCGATCAGTTTATAATCCGTTTTGGCAAAAGCCTGTGCTGCTTTTTTGCCCATGGCCATCACGGTGACATCAGAATTGGCATATTGTTCAGCAATAAGGGCTTTGGCTTTTTTTATAATATTGGTATTAAAAGCTCCGCACAAGCCCCTGTCGGAAGTAAAAACTACCACAAGCACTTTTTCATCTCCTCTTTGATCTGCCAGCTTCATTTCCATTTCATCTGAAGCAGAAGCACCGAGGATATTACCAAGTATTACAGAAAGTTTTTCGGAATAAGGGCGCATTTGCACAATAGCATCAGTAGCTCTTTTGAGCTTGGCAGCAGAAACCATTTTCATGGCCTTGGTAATCTGTTGCGTGGATTTTACCGAGCCTATTCTTTCTCTTACTTCCTTTAACTGTCCTGACATGCGCTTTAATTTTTAAGCTTTATACTGTGCAGCTATTTCAGCAGCTACTTTTTCCAAAGTGGCAGTTACTTCATCTGTTAATTTACCGTCTGCCAATAATTTCATCATATCGCTATGATTGGAATTCATTTCTGTAAGGAAAAGCGATTCAAATTCCTTGATCTTATTTACGGGCACAGCTTTAAGCAATCCTTTTGTACCGCAGTAAATAATAGCAATTTGATCTTCTACAGAAAGTGGTGAGTTCAAACCCTGTTTCAGGATTTCCACGTTTTTGGCACCCTTGTCCAAAACTGCTTTGGTTGCATCATCAAGGTCGGAACCAAATTTAGAGAATGCTTCCAATTCGCGATATTGTGCCTGGTCCAGTTTCAATGTACCTGCAACTTTTTTCATAGACTTGATCTGTGCATTACCGCCTACACGTGATACAGAAATACCAACATTAATCGCAGGACGTACACCTGAGTTGAACAGGTTGTTGTCCAGGAATATCTGTCCGTCTGTAATAGAAATTACGTTGGTAGGAATATAAGCGGAAACGTCACCGGCCTGTGTTTCAATAATTGGCAGTGCAGTTAAAGAACCGCCACCTTTTACTTTTCCTTTAAGCGAATCGGGCAAATCGTTCATTTGCTGTGCAATTTCATCCTTGTCGATGATTTTTGCAGCGCGCTCCAATAGACGAGAGTGCAAATAGAAAACATCACCGGGATATGCTTCACGGCCCGGAGGTCTTCTGAGCAAAAGCGAAACTTCACGATAAGCTACGGCTTGTTTTGAAAGATCATCGTAAATGATCAATGCCGGACGTCCTGTGTCGCGGAAAAATTCGCCAATAGCAGCTCCTGTAAAAGGAGAGTAGAACTGAAGTGGTGCCGGGTCAGCAGCCGAAGCTGAAACGATTACAGTATAATCCAGTGCGCCTTTTGCTTCAAGTGTTTTGGCCACTTGTGCCACTGTAGAAGCTTTTTGACCCGATGCTACATAAATGCAGAAAACGGGCTCGCCTCTGTCGTAAAATTCTTTTTGATTGAGAATAGTATCAATGGCAATGGATGTTTTACCTGTTTGACGGTCGCCAATGATCAGCTCACGCTGTCCTCTACCGATTGGAATCATCGCGTCAATTGCCTTGATTCCTGTTTGCAGCGGCTCATCTACCGGCTGACGGTAAATTACACCCGGTGCTTTTCTTTCGATAGGCATTTCAAACATTTCGCCTTCTATCGGTCCTTTTCCGTCAATAGGAATACCCAAACCATTTACAATGCGTCCCAGCATTCCTTCACCTACTTTTACAGAGGCAATTTTTCCTGTTCTTTTTACCGTATCGCCTTCTTTTATTTCATCAGAGGCTCCCATCAAAACCACGCCCACATTGTCTTCTTCAAGGTTAAGGGCAATGGCTTTTACACCGCTGGGGAATTCTACCAATTCACCGTAACGGACTTTGTTCAATCCGTAAACACGGGCAATTCCGTCACCTACCTGGAGCACGGTACCTACTTCTTCAAGTTCGGCAGCTGTTTTAAAATTGGTGAGTTGTTCTCTTAATATTGCTGATATTTCATCAGGTTTTACATCAACCATTTTCTGTGAAATTTATAAGGTTTTAATAAATTCTTTATCGTCAATCAAAAGCTTGAGCTCTTGCAATCTGTTAGATATACTTGCATCAAATAGCTTGTCTTCGTATTGCAGCACAAACCCGCCTATTAGGTCTGAGTCTATTTGTTTTTCTACTGTTGTATTTTCCAAACTTGCCACTTCTTTCAATTTGGAGATCAGTTCCTCTGTTACTTTATCGCTGAGTGCCACTGCTGATTTTATTTTCACAGGAGTGATTTTATTCAGCGTATTGTATTGCTCCGTATAAGCTTTAACCACATCGACCAGGTAGGGTTCTCTTCCTTTCCTGATAAGGATTTCAATAAAGCTGTCAGTGAGTTTGTCCAATTTTCCGCTAAATACGGCATTGAAAATTTTCTGCTTTTTAACGGCATTGATCACCGGGCTTTTAAAAACCAGCTCAAGTTCGCGCACAGCTTTAATACTGGAACCGAGATATTGCATATCCTCATAAATGCGGTCGAGCTTGTTTTGCTCTTGTGCAAGAACGATTATTGCTTTGGCGTAGCGGGAAGAAAGACGTGATGCTGACATGCTTAGTTCAATTTAAAGTCTTCAACCAATTTAGATGCGAGTTCTTCCTGCGCACCTTTGTTTTCCAATTCTTTGCGCAACAATTTTTCTGCTATTTCCAGGGCCATAGTTCCCACTTCTTTCTTCAGTTCAGCTTTTGCAGCATCTTTCTGATTTTCAATTTCGCGTTTGGCGTTTTCTATATTGCGCTGACTTTCCAGGCTGGCTTTTTCTTTGGCTTCGCTAATGATTTTTTCACCGGCAGCTTTTGCCTCCTGTATCATCCTGGTTTTATCCTCGCGGGCTTCTGCCAGTATGGTTTCATTTTTAGCATTGAGCTTTTCCATTTCTGCTTTGGCTTGCTCGGCAGATTTCAATGCGTTTTCTATGGATTCTTCTCTTTCTTCTACAGCTTTGAGAATGGGTTTCCATGCAAAAACCCTCAAAACGATCAGTAGAAGTATAAAGACTACCGTAGTCCAAAACACAAGACCAATGGCGGGAGTTACTAATTCCATTTGGTTATTTTTTTATTTAGTTATTTATTCATTTTGCTTTAAAATCAATTTTTGGGAAAAACCGGGCCTGCAGCCAACCGCTACATGACCCGGTTTAAAGCTTTGTAAAGCTGGGCTTTACGATTAGCCTCCAAAGAAAGCAGCAGCAACAACACCGAAAAGAGCCACACCTTCAACCAATGCTGCAGCAATAATCATTGCAGTTTGGATTTTGCCTGAGGCCTCAGGTTGTCTTGCCATTGCTTCTACTGCAGAACCACCGATTCTACCAATACCTAATCCGGCACCGATTACCGCTAGTCCTACTCCGATTGCACCTACTGTACCTGTCATAATTGAAACAATTTGATGAAAAAAAATATTTTAGTGGTGCGCCTCTTCCGTGGCCATACCTATAAACAATGCTGAAAGCAAAGTAAAGATATAAGCCTGCAAAGCCGCTACCAGTAATTCCAAACAATTCATAAATAGCATAAATCCCGCAGATATCGGAGATACTGCTACTGATTCAAAAATAAATATCAATGAAACCAAACTCAGAATAATGATGTGTCCTGCCGTGATATTGGCAAACAGACGAATCATCAATGCAAAGGGTTTGGTGAAAATTCCTATAATTTCAACCGGAATCATAATAGGCCAGAGCGCTACAGGCACAGGTGGCATTAAGGTATGTTTCCAGTAATGTTTATTGCCGTTCAAGTTGGTGATCAAAAGCGTGAAGGCGGCCAAAACCAGTGTAAAGGAAATGTTTCCGGTCAGGTTGGCTCCACCAGGGAAAAAAGGCACCAGCCCGAGTAAGTTGTTCAACCAAATGAAAAAGAACACCGTAAGTAAATAGGGCATGTATTTTTCAGGGTTGTTGGAAATATTTGGCCTTGCAATATCATCGCGTACGAATAATATTAATGGCTCCATAAAAGAAGCCAGCCCTTTGGGCTTTGATGGCCCTCGTTTGTAGTTGGAAGCAACTCCTACAAAAATCAATATTGTAAGAAAGGCTGAAAAGAAAAGGCTGAATACATTTTTAGTAATGGAAAAATCCATCACGTACAATCCGTTGAGTTCTTTAACATGGCCGTGATCCAGGGCGTATTCCCTGTCGCCTTTTGTAACAGTACTTTTACCATGATCGAATTCAGAGGACATAAAGATATCCAGATTGCCTTCTGTGTAAAGGATTACCGGTAATGGAATGGATACTGCGTGTTTTTTGCCGTCTTCCCCTGTCACATCCCAAAGATGCCATTCATGTGCATCGGCAATGTGGTGCATAATCATACTCACCGGATCAAAACCGGATTCTTTGGCTTCTTCATTTTTATGATCTCCGTTCCCATGCCCTTCTTGAGCCTGTATAGGAGCAATCATAAACAGAAAAAACAGCGAAGAAATTGTTAGAATTTTACCCAATTGAAAAGCAGCACCCATTTATAAAGCGTTTAAAGCTTCTTTTAGAAAATCGGTGCAAAGCTACTCACTTTTAATTTTATAGAAAAGAAAAAAAGAGTTTTGTTTCGCTCAGTTATCTGATGACTATGCTTCATTGGCTGCACAGGTAAGCCTGGGGTTGCACAAATTCCACAAACAGCAGTCATTGGGTGACTTGTGTTTTCTCGTTTTCAAAGAGGTATAGCGGTCAGACGGTTTTCTCACAGACTGCAAAACAGATTCAAGCATATCAACAAATTGATAAACAAACCGTCAGACCGCTTTTCAAAGCCAGACTAAACTTTATTCAATTGACAGCCATCCCTTTTTCCTGGACAGGAGTTGCTTTGCTCAGTCATCCGATGACTATGTTCATTGGCTTCACATGTAAGCTTGGAGTTGCACAAATACCGCAAACAGCAAGTCATCGGATGACTTGCCTGGCATAGAGATGCATCCCACACTTGTCGCATGAAGCCAGGCTACCTCAAATGCCTTTTTGTGCCTTCCAACTTCTCTACCTAAGGCTCCAAAACCACTTTAAAAACCTTCTGCTCTTCTTTTGAAATCAACTGAAGAAAATACAGGCCCGTGGCATAGTTGCTTACATCCAAACTGTTGGTGCCTTCCTTAAGCCTAAGGCTTTGAAGGAGCTTGCCTTCTAAGGAGTAAATACCTCCCGACACATCCCCACTCAAAAGGGGTGTTTTGATTTGTACAATCAAGACATCTTTTGCTGGATTTGGAAAAATGCTTACAAAATCAAATAAACTTTTTGCCTTGATGCCGATGCAATTGTCTAAACTTACGCTAAGCGTGTGGACGCTATCGCAGGTGTATCTATTTGTTTCGCTGAATACAAACACGCCCGTGTCTGATGGAGTACAGGTTACTCGTGTTTCAAAAGTTGAATCAACAGGATTTACCGTTAAATCTACCGTAAACGAAATACTATCACAGCCGCTTAGGTAAAAAAGTGTGTCCTTATAAACACCTGTTTGGTTATAGTCAAAGCCTTGCACAACATATACATCTCCTTCACAGATAGTGCCTGTATAATTTTCTATATCTGCTTCTTTTACAGTTAAATCCACAGTAAATACAATACTATCACATCCACTTTGATAATTAAGCGTGTCATAATAAACGCCTGTTTGGTTGTAATCATAGCCGTGCACAGAATATACATCGCCTCCACAAATGGTGTCCGTGAAATTTTCTGCTGTTGCACTATCAACCGTTAAGTCAACTGTAAACCTTATGCTATCACATCCGCTTTGGTAGAAGAGCGTGTCTTTATAAACACCTGATTGATCATAATCAAAGCCATGCACGGAAAATACATCGCCTTCACAGATGGTTTCTGTATAAGTTAGTTCTGTTGCACTATCCACTGTTAAGTTTACGGTGTACCTTATGCTATCACATCCGCTTTGATAGAAAAGTGTATCATTATAAATACCTGTTTGATCGTAAGTAAAGCCATGCACAGCATATACATCTCCTTCACAAATGGTTTCGATATAGCTTTCAGTTGATGAACTGTAAACTGTTAAGTTCAGTGTTATGATACTATCACAACCTTGCTCATTTTGTAAAGTATGTGTAGCGGTGTTATTATTGGCATAATAGGTATTTTCATCTATCCAAATAAGACTATCGCAGGCGATAATGCTGTCTGTACCACTTGTGGAGGTGTTGAAACTCAGCCTTAGCCTTACTATACTGTCAATGCCGGAAGCTGCTGCTCCGGGCAATGTGTAGGTAGCGGAAGTATTATTGGTATAATAGGTATTGCCATCTATCCAGGTGTATTCTGAGCTATCGCAGAGCAAAATTTCATCAATGCCAATAGGTAGTAGATTAAATTCACTAATGGTATGAGCTGAAGTATTGGTAATAACCGGAGCTTCAAAATCAAAATAAATGCCTGCCCTATTTTTCAAAACAGTACCGAGTGGCAAATCAGGGTTTTGCTCTACCTTGAACATCACAAAACCGTTTGAATTTGGCTGGTCTATAGTGCTGTCGGGCAACATGATATTGTTAAATCTCCAGGTTAATTCTCTTTGACCTGAAATGCTAAATTCATAGGGGTGGCTACTGACCCCACTTTGTAAGGTGAAAATATTAAAGTCTTCGCTTAAGGTATCTTTGATTACGATGTTAACAGCCGTATCTGTTCCTACATTCTGAAAGCGAATCATATACTCCAGATTCTGATTGGCGCGAATAATTTTTTGTTCACCCACGCCCAGGGGAAAGCCGCGTTTGTCATTTGGATCGAGTGGAGCGGTAACCTGACCGCAGAAAACATCCACAACAGGGTCAATATCATCTGTGGGCATTTGAGGGATAATACCGGGAGTCCAGGTGCCATTGCCACAGTTTTCTATATGGGCATTGGGACGGGAATGTCCAGGATGAAGCGGATGTTGATCTACTTCTATGCTAAAAGTTTCACCTGTTCCTGCATAAGCAAGTGTGGTAGTTTCCTGCCCTTGCAGCATTACCGAATCAAATTTGACGAGAATACCGTCAATATAAAATCGCATGGGTGAATAACAATCCATATCACCGCTCCCAATATCTCCTGTATTGCTAATGATAAAATACACCGAATCCTGATCGCACCAAGCTTCTATGCTAATGCTTGATTTGTCCCAGGGGAGTGTACAGGGCGTAAAAGTAGTGTCGATAATATAAGGTGTTTCTGTGCTGTCAAATACGCATTCGGACTGAGGAAAAAGCTCTGCTTCCAGACAAAGTGTTTGTAGAGCCTGAGCACTTAGCTCAACCGTAACATTAAAATAAAAATTGACACATTCCCCGGGCAATAAATCACCCAATTGCACTTCAAAAATATTATTACCCAAATTGGTATAGACCAATGAAGCATTCTGTACCGAAATATTGGAGTCAAGTTCTAATAATGCATAAGCACTAGTGAGGGAATCTGTTGCAGAATTTAGATTACAAGCCTGTACATAAATTTCTTGATCAGAAAAACCGCGCCTGATTTGCGGCATAGCAATGCTAATATTGGGTGCAGGGCAGGGATATTTTGCTACAAAACCAAAATCGGGTACCAGGGTACAGCTATCGGGATGCACTACTGTAAAACTTTGCGTGGGAGGGCAGGTCAACCAATTGGCATTACTTGTATCAATAGTAGCCGTATAATTGCCCGTAGGTAGAGAATCTATTTCCCAACGCCCATTGGCTGCTGTTTGGACAGTATAATCACCTGGCTGAATGCTTATTAAAAGCGTGTGCGTTAAAGTTGTTTCCCCTGCATCTTTGATACAATTTTCATTTACATCCCAAAACACTTCTCCTCTTGCTCGTGAAATACATTGGCTCATTTTATGCACAAAAATATCATGAAATAATCCTGAAGTAAGGTTAAATGTGTCCGACCCCGGGTCAAAATCGGCTGTACCCCTAAAATGTCCGGTGGTATAAACAGCGCCTCTGTTGTCTATGGTGATCGAGTTTCCATAATCATATTGTGCGCCTCCCATAGATTTTATCCATAGAAAATTGCCATTGACGTCCAATTTGGATATAAAAATATCATAGCCTACCGAACTAATGATAAATGTGTCCGACCCCGGATCAAAATCGGCTGTACCTAGAAAATACCCAGTGGTATAGACATTGCCACTGTCGTCTATGGCAATGGAGTTTCCTTCATCCCGACTTGTACCGCCCATAGCTTTTGCCCATATAAAGTCACCATTGGCATCCAATTTGGAAATGAAAATATCTCTGTCTCCTGCCGAACTGAGGTTATAGGTTCCAACACCCGGGTCAAAATCGGTTGTGCCTTCAAAATACCCAGTGGTATAGATATTGCCACTGCCATCTATGGCAATGGAGTGTCCCTTATCATTACTTGTACTGCCCATAGCCTTTGCCCATAAAAAACTTCCATTGGTATCTAATTTGGAAATGAAGATATCATCCCCTCCTATAGTAGTGAGATTAAAAGTGTCTATACCAGGGTCAAAATCGGTTGTGCCTCCAAAAGAACCGGTGGTATAAATATTGTCGTTGTCGCCTATGGCGATGGAGTATCCACTATCAGTACTTGTACCACCCATAGATTTTGCCCATACAAAATTGCCATTGGCATCCAATTTAGAAATAAATATATCATTCCCCCATATCGAAGTGAGGTTAAAGGTGTCCTGTCCTGGGTCAAAATCAGCTGTGTAACTAAAATACCCTGTAGTATAAACATTGCTGTTATCATCTATGGCGATTGAATATCCCTCATCATCACCTATGTCGCCAATGCTTTTTGCCCATAGAAAATTGCCATTGGCATCCAATTTGGAGATGAAAATATCCCAGAATCCTGCCGAAGTGAGATTAAAGGTGTCCTGCCCTGGGTCAAAATCAGCTGTATTCCTAAAATACCCCGTGGTATAAACATTGCCACTGCCATCTATGGCGATGGAACGTCCTTCTTCATCTCTTGTGCCTCCCATAGATTTTGCCCATAAAAAATTGCCATTGGCATCCAATTTGGATATAAAAATATCATAACCTCCTACCGAAGTAAGGTTAAAGCTAGTAAAAGGATCGGGATCAAAATCAACTGTGCCATGAAACCTCCCAGTGGTATAAACATTGCCGCTGTCGTCTATGACGATGGAGTTTCCTTCCTCCCTGTTTGTGCCACCCATGGCTTTTGCCCATTCAAATTCGGGTTCCTGGGCATAAGTACCCATAAAAAATAAAGTGCTTAAAAGGGTGAAAAGTGTTTGTTTCATTTTTTATTTCTTGCTTTACAGTAAAAGTATATAAAAATTTTGGAATAGCGGGGGCAAGGAGAGGGTTAATAGTGGTCAGACGGTTTCATAGTAGGCTTCAAAACAGTTTCAAGCATACCAACAAATTGATAAACAAACCGTCAGACCGCTTTTCAAAGCCGACCCAAACTTCATCCAATTGACAGCAATCTTTTTTCCAGGACAGGGGGGATGACTTGGCCCAAAGCTGTCGTAATCAACTGTGTATTTTGCCTGTTTTCCTCTTCGAAGCACCCAGACTTCCAAAGTCTCAAAGACTTTGGAAGTCTTTCAAGTTAAATTCCCTTCTGGAGTGCATTCAGCCAGATAGCCACGCCCTTCAGGCTCGCAACGTCCTTGATTTGGGTTTTAATAACAACAGAAGACAAAATATTTTCGTCATTCCCAAAAAAGTATTGAAACACATCAAAGACCAGGAATTATTTCTTTCGATTTTTTTTGAATTATAATTAAGCACTAATATTATTACTATATTCGATTTACTTTTTTAACTTGCAATGGCTTTAAAATAAATCAAGGTTATGAAAAATATAATGAGTGTTTTTGTTTTAATATTAATTGGGCTTTCAGGAATTGAAAAAGCTGCGGCCCAGGAATATTTTGGTTTTTTGCACGACAACTGGGCAGGTGTCAATGCCATTGACCTCAATCCTTCACTAATTCAGGACAATCGCTACAGATTTGACATGAACCTGGTGAGCACCGATTTTAACCTTTACAACAATTACGTGGGGGTAAGGAGGCAATTGATCCGCGATCTGAGAAATGACGAGGTGAATGAAACCGATGATTTCATGGATACTTACCTGATCGAAAACCAAAGTAGGGACAACAAATTCCTTGATATCGGCACTACTGTTCAGGGGCTCTCTTTTATGTTTAATCTGGGCAGAAAAAATTCCCTGGCGTTTACAAGCAAGGCGCGTTTTAAGGTGCAAATGACCGACCTGAGTCCTGACCTTGCAAAACTGGCCTGGGAAGAACTGAACTATCCATTGCTTTGGGAGACCAGCCTGAACAATGAAAATTTCAGCATACAGGCCATGGGCTGGACAGAATATGGAATAGCCTACGGACGCGAAATTTTTGACATGGGCGATCATTACCTGAAAGGGGGCATACGTGTGAAACTGCTTCAGGGACATGGTGCTGCTTATATTTATGCAGACAATTTACAATACAATTTCAAAAATGACGACACCCTATCTCTATTCAGTACGGATATAGAATACGGGCACTCAGACAACCTGATCTACGAAGACGATGAATTTGAATACCAACATGAATTTGTTTCCAACCCCACTTTTGGGTTTGATTTTGGATTCACCTATGAATGGCGGCCCAACCACGAGGATTATACCTATGAGATGGATGGAGAAACCGGGCTGTATCGCAGGGATAAAAATAAGTACAAAGCAAAAGTGGGTTTTGCCGTGAATGATCTCGGTCGCCTACGCTTTCAAAAAGACCCCCGCAGTGCCAACTTCACTGCCGATATCCGCGACTGGGACATTACTGATCTGGGTATTGAGGATCTGGAAACTTTTGACCAAATGATTAATGAAACATACGGACAAGATGCCAATGACGATGGTGAATTTCTAATGCAACTGCCCACTACATTGGTGATTCATGCAGACTATAATATCTGGAAAGGGTTTTATGTGAATGTATCACCTTATATTGCGCTTCAGCGTAGGAATGATGCACATAAAATTGCAAACCATTCTGTAGTAATGTTGGCCCCCCGCTACGAACACAAATGGGTGGGCGTTGGGTTGCCATACACTTATAATACATTTGGAAGTGGTACCCATCAATTGGGTTTTCACCTGAGGGTAGGGCCATTGTTTGTAGGCACCAATGATTTTCTGGCACTTGGTTTTAAAGAGGAAATGTATGCGGCCAATGTATATGGTGGCTTGAAAATTCCGATTCCGTTCGGAAAACCAAAGGACAAAGACAATGATAGAGTTTCCAACAGAAAAGACAACTGCAAAAAAACACCAGGCACCTGGGAAAACGGGGGTTGCCCTGATAGCGATGATGACGGGTTGCTGGACAATGAGGATGATTGCCCCGAAGAATTTGGCCCTGTTGACAACAATGGTTGTCCTTGGCCTGATACGGATGAAGACGGTATTCCCGACAAAGATGACGAATGCCCTGAAGAGGCAGGCCCCGTTGAAAACAATGGTTGCCCCTGGGGTGATGCTGATGGAGATGGAATTTTAGACAATGTAGATAAATGCCCTGATGAAGCAGGCCCCGAAGATAACGATGGCTGTCCATACGGTGACCGCGATGAGGATGGTGTGCTGGACAATGAAGACGAATGTCCTGACGAAGCAGGTCCGGCAGATAACAACGGCTGCCCATATGGCGACAGGGATGGCGATGGTGTAATGGATGATGTGGATCTTTGTCCTGATACACCCGGCCCGGCTGATAATGACGGCTGCCCCTGGGGAGATGCTGATGGTGATGGTGTACTGGACAATGAAGACCGCTGTCCGAAAACACCCGGCCCGGCAAGTAATGACGGTTGTCCTGAGCTGGAAGAAGAGGAGAAAGAGATCATGCAAAAGGCATTTGACAACCTGGAATTTGAATCCGGCAAGGCGGTAATAAAAGCAGGATCCTTAAAAGACCTTGATAAAATAGCGGATATCCTAAAAGACAGACCGGATGCCATTCTCAAAATAGAAGGACATACGGATGCTACAGGCAGTGATGCGCTGAATATGCGTTTGTCAAAAGAGCGGGCAATGGCTGTAAAAGATCGCCTGACGGAAAAGGGTGTGGGAGATGACCGTTTCTTTGTAAACTGGTACGGTGAAACCCGACCTATAGAAGACAACAGCACTGCCGAAGGCCGCAAAGCCAACAGAAGGGTGGAATTGCAGATTATTTATGAATAATAGACCTAATTCTATTTATACTGATTTAATTGGACTGCCTTTGTTGTAAAGACAGGTAAATGCCACTTAAATTCCCAGCTTGTAGGCTATACCTTATTGCGGACAGGTAAAAAGCTCTGCATTATATTTTTATGGCAATCTTATGAATCATTAAATATATTGAAGCCGTACAATAGCCGTTACATTTCATTATTGAGCATTATAGCAGGTGCTCTGCTTTTTATGCTTGCCGCTTTTTATAATGGCTATCCACTGGTAACTTCCGATAGTGGTGCATATATTGGAAATTTTTACGTGAATATGTTGCCTCACGATCGCCCTATTGTATATTCCCTGTTTATTTTTTTTAGCTCTTTTCACTATTCTACCTGGACAGTCATTTTTGTACAATCTCTTTGGTTGGCAGTACTCATCAGGTTTTTTGCAGAAATATTTTTTGATGCCAAGAGATTGGAATTACTCAGCTTTTGTTTGTTTATAATACTTGCATTGTTTACTCCACTAAGTTGGTACAGTTCACAATTGATGGCAGATATTTTTACGCCAATCGGGTTTCTGGCAGCTTTCATCTATCTTTTTAATCATAAGCTTTCTTACCCCAAAAGATATTTTCTCTTATTCACCTTTTTTATAGCCGGAATTATGCACAACTCAAATGTGCTGATTCATTTGGGGCTAAGTATTGGGCTTTTTTTGCTGTATTATTTTCGGGTTATTAATGGCATTAAGCAGCGCTTTCAGATACTAATAGCAATAAGTATATTTTCTATTGTACTATTTTTTGCCGCACATTATATTGGTGGTTATGGACTTACTATGAGCAGATCGGGGCATGTATTTCTTATGGGAAAAATGGCGGAGAATGGAATATTGGATTATTATCTGGAAAAGGAATGTAAAGACAATCCAATACTCCTCTGTGCTTATCGGAATAAATTACCAATGCCTGGCTGGGAGTTTGTTTGGTCGAGTGAGAGCCCGCACATGAAAACCGCATCATGGGCAGATACTAAGCCTGAATACAATGCAGTGTTAAAAGATGTTTTTTTTAGTGCTGAATATTTATTTCGCTTCCTAAAAGTGTCTGCCAGAGACAGTTATATTCAGTTTTTTATGTATAAAATAGGCAGTGGTTTAAATCCTCATTTAGAATCGTCTAGTGTTTACAACAACATCAAAAAATTCTACCCCAATGAGCTGGATGCTTATATGAGTTCCAAACAAAGCAGGGCAGTGCTCCATGTAGATTTATTCAATACTTTGTACTTTTATTTTATGCTGTTGTCGGCTATACTTTTAATTCTGATAGCTATATTTTTAAAAATAAAACCTCAAGAAAAAGAAGTGTCGATGTTTGTGGGCCTATTCCTTTTTTTGGCATTGAATGCTGTTATTACAGCGAGCTTTGCCAATATCCTGTCGAGAATGCAATCGAGAGTTGTTTGGCTTATACCTTTAGCGTTCTATATAATATTGATCCGTATATTCATTTCTAAAAGAAAAAACAATGAATATTGAAAGCTTCAGAGATTTTTGTCTTTCACTCCCCGACACTACAGAATCTATGCCTTTCGGTGGAGATGTGCTGGTATTTAAAGTTTCGGGAAAAATGTTTGCACTTACTGATATTGATCTTTTTAAGAGCATCAACCTGAAATGCGATCCCGAAAAAGCCATTGAGCTGCGCACAGAATATACAGAGGTAAGCCCGGGTTATCACATGAATAAAAAACACTGGAATACTGTGGATATGGATGGAATGATTCCAGATAAGCAGATTATAGAATGGATATTGGATTCTTACAAATTGGTGGTACAAACATTAAAGACCACAGATAGGGAGGTACTTATGAAAGAACTGCAAAGCTTTAAAATAGAATAATCACTGTTCTAGCTCAGCTATCAGCTCATCACTCAATTCCAAATTGTGATAAACTGATTGCACATCATCATCGTCTTCCAGTTTTTCAATCAGGCGAAGTACTTTTTTTGCTTCATTTAATTCAAGTGCTGTTGTAGTTTTAGGGATGTACTCCACTCCTGCTTTTTTCACTTCTATATTCATTTTCTCAAGTTTGTCCTGCACATTTCCAAAATCCTCGAATGCACAGGTTAGCGTAACATAGTCTTCATCCACCTCCACATCTTCAGCACCAGCATCAATTAAATCCAGCATCAGTTCATCTTCTGAATAATTGCCCAGCAAGAATTCAAAAACACCTTTTCGCTCAAATAAAAAAGCTACAGAACCACTTGTAGCCAGACTACCACCAGATTTGGAAAACAGGCTGCGCAAATTGGAAACGGTTCTGTTTGTATTGTCAGTGGCTACTTCTACAAAAACAGCTATTCCACCGGGGGCATAAGCTTCGTAAGTCAATTCTTCATAACCTGCACCACCGCTTTCTTCCGCTTTTTTAATCGCCCTTTCCGTATTTTCTTTTGGCATATTAATGCCCTTTGCATTGGCAATTGCTAATCTAAGCCTGGGATTCATTTCAGGATCGCTGCTGCCTCCTTCTTTTACAGCAACGGTAATCTCTTTAATGACACGTGTGAATTCCTTTCCGCGTTTTGCATCTGCAACTCCTTTCTTACGTTTTATTTTAGACCATTTATTGTGTCCGGACATAGTTCTATTGACTTTAGATTTTATTACTGCACAAACAAAATTAATAAATAGGGTATCTCTGCACGAATTCCTTTAAATTTAGCAAATGGCTAATTGACAAACTATTAACAAACATGAAAAGGCATTTCACTTTATTACTCAGAGTTATTTTATTGCTTTTTTTCGCATACCATCTTGTTACACTTACCGAGGACGATTTACTTTCAATGGCTGTTACTAAATCATTATTAATGCCCTTGCTATTGATCTACTATCTTTTGCGCAGTAAGGATGTTTCAAAACATAAAACGGACTATTTACTCATCTCTGCATTGTTTTTTTCCTGGCTGGGAGATTTAGCTTTACTTAAAGGCCACAGTGAAACCAATTTTTTTATTTATGGATTATTGGCATTCCTGGCAGCTCATATTTTTTATAGCATTAGTTTTTATAAAGACTTAAGTCGCACTGCTATAACATCGTTGGTGGTTTCAAAACCTCATTTTGCCTTGCCATTTGCTGTTTTTTCTATTTTGTTTATTTACTTTTTACTGCCTGGGCTTGGTGATATGAAAGCACCGGTAATGCTGTACACACTTGTTATTACCAGCATGTTGATTTTTGCACTTAACCGCTGGAAAAAGGTGAGTACAAAAAGCTTTTACTTTGTAATGTTTGGTACCATATTGTTTTTTATGTCAGACGCCATGATTGCTTATAATAAATTTTACCAGGTCTTTGAACACGAGCGAATAGCAATAATGAGCACCTATATTTTTGGGCAGTGGTTCATTGTGGAAGGAATACTTTTTAGAAAGGGTTAAGTTAGTTCAGTATTGCTATATTTACGAATCCAAAACGAAAGATTAATCCGTCTTATATTTTCGCTCTATGATGATTTATTTTTTACCGGTTATTGCCGCGGTTATCGGTTGGTTTACCAATTATTTAGCAGTAAAAATGCTCTTTCATCCCAAAAAAGAAAAGAACTTTATATTATTTAAATTACAAGGGATTTTTCCTAAACGCCAGAAAGAAGTAGCTGAGAACATAGGAAGAATGGTGGCAAAAGAATTGATTTCCGCAGATGATATCAAAGATCAGATAAGTGGAGGCGACAGTGTTACTTATATAAAGAATATTGTGGAGGCCAAAGTTGATGATTATCTGAGCAATAAATTTCCTGAAAAATATCCTTTCACCTCGGTTTTGTTCAGTGCCAAGCGCAAAATGAAGATTAAAGAAGATCTGATAGCAGAAGTAGAAAATGCAGCTCCTGCTGTATTGAGCGAATACTTCACCAATCTGGAAGATGCATTTGATGTAGAGACAATAGTCATTGAAAAGATTGAAGCTTTTCCACCGGACAAATTAGAGGAAATGCTTAACCACATACTCAAAAAGGAATTCAAATTTATTGAGTTGATTGGTGCCGTAATTGGCTTTTTAATTGGCCTCGTGCAAATTTTGATTCTAAAATTGTAGCGTTTGTTTTAAAGACTCACGAAAAAAAGGTGAAGCCACTTAAGACCTCACCTTTTTTATTATCATTTTATCCAAAAAAATTAATCCATTCTCAGGATGTATTTGAATCCGATTTCAACACCTCCGGTCACCTGGGTGGTACTTCCTCTTAATCCTCCGTTGTTCTCTTTAGGAAAAGCGAATTGTATATCGCCAGGAGAAGCAGCACCAATTGAATTGGTCATATCCGTATCTTCAGAAGTAAAACCTGCATCAAAGCGCAAGCCCAGTGAAGCCTGCAAATAATCGGTAATATTAAAGCCAAGACCAAAGCCAAACACAATCCCTATATCTACTTTATAGTAGTCTTTTATATCTCTTTCATTGGAATATGTGCCAAAAAAGGTCGTACCATTGGTTTCCAGTGTTCCTTTAATTGGGAAGGCAAACTGCGGTCCTAAACTACCTTTGAACATGACAACCGATTCTGAGCTGGTATTAAAATTCAACAAAATTGGCAGCTTTAAATAAGTCAGTTTTCTAAAACCTTCAGCTAATCCCCCATCACTTCTGAATTTTTGACCCTGACCTGAAAAAAGCAGGTTGATTCCAGCACCAACCCCATCAGTGAAGTGATAATCCACATCCAGACCAAAAGCAGAACGAAAAGTAGAACGATAGACAAAATCTGAGTTGTCGGCATCAGCATTGTTAAACATCCAGGTAGATTGAGGAATAGCTTTAACACCAAGGTGTAATCCTTTTTGGGCATAGGTGGACATGCCTAACGCAATAAATACGCTTAATACAATTAGTTTTTTCATAATGTTGTTTTTTTTAAAATCCGCTGCTAATTTATGAAATTAATTGTGCTGTTTGCTTTTTATTGAATAAAATAAGTCACTTATTGCTTATTTCTGCTTAAATTTCTGCAACAGAAACGCCTCTAATCCGTATAGTTATAACCGGTATGCCAAATACAAGTCAAACAAAAAATACAGTAATTTTCCTGTTGATATTTACTGCAATGCCTTTCTTGCTTAAGGCAGATGCTGTCACGAAATCATTGAAATTGATTCGTGCCGGATCATACGAACAGGCGCGCATTAATCTTGAAGATGCCTATAATGATGCTGAAGACAATTTTGGTCTGAACTACGCACTGGCACTCTATTTCTTTATGGAAGACCATTCGGGTTTTGATATATTTAAAGCCAACAAGTACATGCTCAAATGCACTGAAACCTACCCTACCTCATCTGATCGGGATAAAAACCGCTACAAAAAACACGGAATCCGTCCCTATACTATAGACAAATTGCAGAGCCGCATCAATACCCATGGCTATCAATTGGCCGATAGTATAAATACACTTGAAATTTGGGAGCGTTTTGCAGCAGAATTTTTAAGTGCTCCCCAGCTTGCTGAAGCCAAAGAGCGCAGAAATGAAATGGCTTTTAAAGCTGCGCAAAGCCAGGATTCCTATAAAAGCTTTCAGGATTTTATGAAAAAATATCCCAATGCCAGTCAAATTGAATATGCTCAGGATTTGTATGAAAAATCGCTCTATGAGCAGGAAACAAAAGGAGGAAGTTATCGAGATTTCAAAACCTTTGCTGAAAAATATCCTGAAAGTCCTTATGCTGAAAAAGCAAGAGAACAATATGAATACACGTTGTATAAAACCGTTACTTCATCAGGTACCCTTGAAGCCTATGTAGATTTTATCAATAATTACTCCAACAGCCCCTATTCAGAAGAAGCTCAGGATAGTGTTTACATCCTTTCAATTACTGAAGGATCAATTGAGAAATACACAGATTTTGTGCGCAATTTTCTCAACAATAAGAATGTAAATATGGTCTGGCAATTGTTGTACGATGCTTATAACTTCAATAAAGAAACCGCTACCTACCTGAATTTTCAGCGTGAATTTCCCAATTTCCCTTTCAAAGAACAATTGGCCAAAGACATTCGCATTTCCAAAAGAGCATTAGAACTTTATGAAGATGAGAATGGGCTTTTTGGCTATAAAGACATTCATTCAGAAACCATATTAATTCCCGCACAATATACAGATGCCTATGAATTTTCAGAAGGTATGGCTGCTGTAACTACATCGGAATGTTTGGATGAATGCAACTATGGCTATATCGATAAGGAGGGAAAAATGGTGATTCCTGAAAATTATTCAGAAGTTAGTCCTTTTGAAGATGGGCGAGCTCTGGTTTCCACAGGCAATTGTGATGATATTCCCTGCAAATGGGGCTATATTGACAGAAAGGGCGTTGCTGTTGTCCCGATAATTTATGATGATGTCTATCCTTTTTCAGAAGGCATGGCTTTGGTTGGCAATGATGAAAAAGGTTATGGCTTTGTACATATTGGCGGAAGGGAAGTCATCAGCTTACAGTTTGATGATGCTGAATCCTTTAGCGAAGGACTGGCACCAGTTTCAAAAGGTGGTCGATGGGGCTTTATTGGTCAAAACGGAGGATTTATAATTGAAGCAACTTATGATCAGGCCGGTAGATTTAAAGAAGGTTTAGCACCTGTACAAGATCCTGAAACAGGGCTTTGGGGCTATATTGACAAAGACGGGAATTACAAAATTCAACCGCAATATAAATTTGCCAAAAGCTTTGAGAACAGCAAAGCAACTGTAATGGTGGAAATTGAAAGCAATGGCATGCAGTTGATGACTGAAAAACAGATTGATGCTACCGGAAAATTAATCAATTGAGAAGTCGAAATGCTGGGATTGAAAACAAAATCCTTTAGAAATCACCAACTGTCTGACAGCTACTATATAGCTGCAAAAAAGCTGTCTGACAGTTTTCACGGCACTAAAATGAGGACATTGAGCTAAACCAAAAGGTTTGTACCTTTGTTGGCAAAAGAAATTTTTGCCATGAACATTGAAATTTATACAGAATATACACCCAACCCGGATTCCCTGAAATTTGTCGCCAATAAAGTAATTGCGCCCAACAGAAGCCTGGATTTTAAAGAAGTAGCTGATGCCGAAGAAGCACCTTTGGCGAAAGCGCTTTTCGATTTTCCTTTTGTGAATGGGGTTTTTATAGCCAATAATTTTGTGACCATTAAAAAGGTGGAAGGCCCGGAATGGATAGAAATTATTCCTGAGATCAAAGCTTTTCTAAAGGAATACATCACTGAGGAGAAAGCCGTTTTAAGTCCCGACTTTGACAAAAAACGCCAGGAAAAAGCTGCTGCCGAAATGGGTGCAGATGCTTCTGAGCTCGACCTGAAAATCACGGAATTGCTCAATACCTATGTGAAACCAGCCATTGAAATGGACGGGGGCAATATTGTTTTCAAATCTTTTGATAAAGGCGTGGTAACACTTGGCCTGCAGGGAGCCTGTAGCGGCTGTCCATCTTCTACCCAAACACTAAAACAAGGCATTGAAGGATTATTGAAAAGAATGGTGCCCGAAGTAGAAAGTGTGGTGGCTGAGAATGAGGAGTGATTTAATGTTGCTCTACAAAATACGCTATATAGGCATGTAATTGCGTTCCCAAATAATAAGGTAGGTTCATCAATAAATAAGGCTTTCCTTTTATTGTCTGATGTTTTTCAATTTTAAATGTCCCAAAATAAATACGTATGGCATAGGAATGCTCTGACGTATCTATAAAAGATTGTAAAGACTTTAGTGTACCTGTACTACCCGATTTTATTTCTACTGGAATAAGTTTGTCTTTATATGGAATTACCAAATCTACTTCAGCAGAAGATTGTCGTTTATCCCTAACCCAGAAATGTGGTTTTTTATAGGCAAATATATTTAGTGAAATCAGCTCCTGTGTTATTAAATGAGGAATAAGTGCACCTTTATAAGCATTGCTTAAATCTTTTACTTCCATTAATTGTGGTAAAATACCTAAAGCATAGTTTACCAAACCAGTATCAAGAAATTGTAATCTTGGGGATTTTCTGTAATTAGTTTTCGGTGGAACCGTTCTTTCAGTTGTCGGGTATATAAGCTGTATTACTTTTGCATCATCTAAGCTTTTCATGGCTTCACTCACTTCTCTTGACCTGTAATTGGAGTGTCCAAAATTTTGAAACTTCACACGCTGATCCAAATATTCCGGTGCAGTTTCCATAATGTGTTTTATGATTTTCTTTTCAGTACTACTCCGGCCATATTTTTCGATATCTTTTTTATAGGTTTCCCAAATGCTTTCAAATACCCTGGGTAAACTGATCATGCTTTTCTCGAGAGTGAATGTTTTAATCAACTCAGGCATACCCCCTGTAATAGCATATATGTGGAATTCTTCCAAAAGAGCTGCATGTGCTATATCTTTTACGGGAACAGTGCGCAGTTCATTTGCAAGGTTTTTCTTATTTCTGGCTGCAAGAAATTCCGGGAAATTCAAAGGGAAAAGATAAAGATACTCAACTCTTCCTACGGGAAAAGATTTTACTTCTCCTAGGGCAAATTCAAGCAAAGACCCTGCTGCAACCACGTGTAATTCAGGGATATCTTCATAGAAATAGCGTAAAAGTTGTATGGCTTTGGATGATTCTTGTATTTCATCAATAAACAGTAATGTTTGAGGCAGCTGAGCAGAAAATCCATTTTTGATAAAAAGTGCTTCAACAATCTTTTTGACATCTTCAAATTTTTCAAAATAATATCTATCTGACTTTTTTTCGAGGTTAAGATGAATAAATTGTTTATAAGATTGGGCAAAATATTCAATGAGCGTAGTTTTGCCAACTTGTCTTGCCCCCCTGAGAATCAAAGGCTTTCTATCAACTCTTGATTGCCAATCCTTTAACTCTTTTTCAACTTGCCTTGTAAACTTCATTTCAATCCATTTGTAACAAAGTAAGGGTAATTTTCACAAAATATTGTAACAAAGTAAGGGGTGTTTTTTGATTATTTTGTAACAAAGTAAGGGCAGATTGAAGTTTTCCCGATTTCAAGCTTATCTGTTTGACACTAAGCCAGGGTCTTATTTGCCAATTGACCACAGGCAGCATCAATATCTTCACCGCGCGAACGCCTTACAGTTGCTGTGATTCCGGCCTTTTCAAGCAGTGCAACAAAACCTTTACGTCTTTTCTCCCCGGCCTTTTCAAATTCCACATCTTCTACTTTGTTATACTCTATGATATTGATTTTTGCAGGCACTTTGCTACAGAGTTCTATCAATTCCTGTGCATCCTTTTTAGTATCATTGAATCCTTTGAAAAGGATGTACTCAAAGGAGATTTTGGATTTTGGGTTTTTCTCGTGAAAATATTGCAGGGCTTCTGTCAGCACTTCAATATTATTGCTTTCGTTGATGGCCATAATCTTATCGCGCTTTGTATCATTGGCCGCATGTAGGGAAAGCGCCAGGTTGAAACGCACTTCATCTTCTCCCAGCTTTTTGATCATTTTGGCAATGCCTACAGTAGAAACGGTGATTCTTTTTGGGGAAATATTCAGCCCATCTTCAGCAGTAATTCTGTCAATGCCCTGTAATACATTTTTATAATTGAGCAATGGTTCGCCCATGCCCATAAAAACAATATTGCTCAATGGAGCGCTATGATGCTCCAACGATTGCCGGTTGATCATGCATACCTGGTCGTAGATTTCATCGGCTCGCAAATTGCGCTTTAGATCAAGAAAACCTGTAGCGCAGAATTTACAACTCAAACTGCAGCCCACCTGAGAAGAAACGCAAGCCGTAAAGCGGTCTTCAGCGGGAATCAAAACGCCTTCCACCAAATGCCCATCGTTGAGTTTAAAACGGCTTTTAATGGTGCCGTCTTTGCTTTTTTGTTGTAAATCCAGTGTGATATGTGGCAATTCAAAATCCGCCTCAAGTGCAGTTCTCATTTCTTTGGAAAGATTGCTCATCTCCTCAAATGACAGTGCAGATTTTTGCCAGAGCCATTCCCAAACCTGTGTGGCACGAAATGCTTTGTGGCCATTTTCCAAAAAATAGCTTTTCAACTCGGCTTTGCTTAAAGCCCTGATATTGGGAAGTTGTTGAGGCATAGGATGCAAAGTTACCCAAATAATTACAGCATTTAAGCAACAAACACTTGCACTGCCCAATCCCAGATACCGAGCAATTTAACTGCTGCAACTATCAGAATCACCATCAACAAATAACGAATCCAAACTTGAGCTGCATCATTCTGAAGGAGATAACGGCTTGCTATAAATGCACCAAGCATTTGACCCGGAGCTATTGCCAAACCCAATACCCAGTCAATCTGGCCGCTGAAGGCAAACACAAAAAATGCAGGCGCAACCAGAGCCAGCACCAAAAACTGTTTGATGATATTGGCATCCTTCAGACTGTATTGCGCCACCAGTATCATTATAGAAAGAAAAATCAGCCCCATGCCCATTTGTACAAAACCGGCATAAAAACCCAGGGCGAAGAACAGCACGAAATTCAGAGGTGTTTTTTTCTTTTTGTCGCTGGTAGCAGCCGCCCATCTTTTAGGACTGAAAAACATACTCGCCAGTATCAAAAGCATCAACACACCAATGGTGATAGTCAGTATATGTTCATCTATATCTATAGCAACTACTGCACCAAGTACAGAACCTATAAATGATGGAATTAAAAACCAGGCGCCTTCCCAAAAAAGTTTTTTTGTTTGTTCGTTTTTCCTGAGAGACAAAACGGCAACAATGGTTTGCAAAAACACTCCAACCCTGTTGGTAGCATTTGCTGCATGGGCAGACAGCCCAAAGAAAAACAGTAGAGACAGGGTAATGGCCGAACCATTTCCCGCCAGCGTATTGATTATTCCGGCCAATAAGCCCCCTAAAAAAAGCAGAAAAAGATCGAAGAGTTCTAAAGATGCCATTTTGCTCAATGAATAAGCTGCAAAATAAAGCTTTGCCGGGCAATTAATTAAACTAAACCCTTTTGTTTAAAATAATCAATGCTGCCAATACTCCGGGAATCCAGCCCATAATGGTGAGAATCAAAACAATTACGATAGAACCACAACCCTGGTCATATACGGCCAGCGGTGGAAATAAAATTGAAAATATTACACGTATTAAACTCATGGGAGCTAAAATAGTGAATGTTTTTTTACAATTTCAAAGGTAGGGGCGCACGGCCGTGTCTCTACCTTTGAAAAAGCTTTGTATAAGCAAAGTCATTAATTCAAACAGCAGTTTTTTATCCAAAAAAAGCAATTGTATAGCTTTGGGGTTGATTACCAATTTTTTAATAAATGCAAGGACACCGGCACTTTATTTTAAATAAGCCCTACGGATACCTCTCTCAGTTTGTCAACAACCAAAACAAGCGGAAAAACAAAAAGCTGCTGGGCGAACTGCACGATTTTCCGGAAGGCACCATGTCCATTGGCCGCCTGGATGAAGCTTCAGAAGGCCTTTTGTTGCTCACAACCAATGGAGTAGTAAGTACACAGGTGCGGAGCAAAACAGTTGAAAAGGAATATTATGTGCAGGTAGATGGTAAAGTCACGGATGATGCAACCGCTCAATTAGAACAAGGAGTGGAAATAGGCATCAATGGTAAAAAATACCAAACCCTGCCTTGCAAAGCCTTTCGATTGAAAACAGCACCGGATCTGGCACCACGACCAACAGGCCAAAAAATCAGAAACGAAAAACACGGGCCTACAAGTTGGTTGTCCATTACCATTACGGAAGGCAAATTCAGGCAGATCAGAAAAATGACCGCAGCAGTTGGCTTTCCTACTTTGAGATTAATACGGGTAAGAATTGGAGGAATTACTTTAGGTGAATTGCAGCCGGGCGAGGTTTTGGAGGTGGATGGGTTTGGGATTGAGAAGTGATGATATTATCGATATTTTCATGCTTTAATTCTTACATAGGCACAAGCAGGCTCTTTCACATTGGCTAAACCTCATGCTTTCGCCAGATTAGGGGGGGGTCTTTCGCAGTTTGATACATTGGCACACGCTTTTTATTTAGCATGAACTTAAAAAATTATTTAGCTTTCTCAAGCTTATGGGGCTCATGTGCTAAAAACAAAATAGCCTCAACAATTTAGCGTGGTTTGTTTTCTGAAATAGTATCAAGCTATTTTAAAAAAACTACTTATTTCTAATGCCGTTTTTTAGTCATTTCCATACCACCTATTGAAAACCACACAGGCCGTCAGGTCTCCACTAACATTTACAGCAGTACGAAACATGCCCAAAATACGATCGATGCCAATAATCACCAGTAAACCCTCTGTAGGAATGCCCGTGCTTTTGAGTACCGAGGCCAAAATAATAACTCCTCCGCCTGGAATGGCCGGGGTTCCAATGGAAGCAGAAACAACAGTAACGGTGAGCAGCACTACATTCATAATCCCCAGCTCAATACCATAGGCCTGCGCCATAAACAATACCGTAACACATTGAAACATAGCCGTTCCATTCATATTGATGATGGCACCAATGGGAATCACAAAATCGCTGACCTTGGAAGAAACGCCCAGTTTTTCATCCGCTATTTTCATAGACAAAGGCATCACAGCAGCAGAACTGGCTGTGGAAAAGGCCAACAAAAGGGCATCCTTAATATTGGCGATAAAAGAGAAGGGGTTTTTTCTGACTACCAGAAAATAGATCAGCATATAAAAAATAAGAATGAGCAAAAGCCCCAGCATGATGACCATCATGTAATAGCCCAGACCTAGAAATATCTCTACGCCCGTAGTAGAAATCAGTGCAGCCATCAGGCCGAAAACGGCATAAGGTACCAGGCGCATCGCCCAGCCTACAATAATCATGGATATTTTTTGGATGGATTCAATGAAGCGAACGACTGGGCGCGCACTTTCCTGCTCAATTTGTGTCAGTGCTATACCGATAATCACAGTAAAGATTACTATGCTCAGCATTTCTCCACTCAGGATTGATTCCAGTGGATTGGCAGGAACCAGGTTTGAAATGGCTTTTGGTATGTTTAAAACCAATGCCTCTGGATTTTCACCAGATTGAACCGCTAATTCCTGTCCAGAAAAACCACCCTGTGAGCGTATGAATTCTCCGGGCTTGAATTGGTAAGCCAGGATTATACCGAAAATAATAGCGACAACGGTAGTGAAAATGAAATACAGAAAAAGCTTGAGCCCAAAGGATTTGAGGTCTTCAGAAACATTGCTCACCAGCCCCGAAATGATGGAGGCGAAGATCAGCGGGATCATCACCATTTGCACCAGCTTCATGAAAATATCTCCCGGTAAGTTGAGCCAACTTCCAAGCGTTTGACTGAGCTCTTTAGAGACCCAGCCCGTTGATGGATTGATTGCCAAGCCAGCCAATGCGCCCAATATCAAACCAATAATTACCTTTAACCATAAGCGGTTCTTGACCAGGTGGCGAATATGTACCGTAAGTTCATTGAGGGGCTTGGTGATTATCATGATTACAACTTTACAAAATATATGCGTAATGTTGAAATATCATGAGCTGATGTTGAAGTCTTGGTCGTCTTTTTGTTGCGAAAAAGTATAGATCAAAAACTTCAAAAGAGTATTGTGAAAAACAAACTGGATTTCCCAAGACTAAGCTTCGCAATGTTTTTTCAGTGCTTTATTCATCTCTTTGAATCCCTCTTTGGTTTTTTTGATCTCACTATCGATGACGGCAGTCAGCAAACCTTCAAAAGTTTCGCTTTGTGTAAATAGTGTAGTACCATCGTCTTGCGCTGCAAACTGAAAACAATGCTCAGCTTCCAGCATACTCTTAAACCCCGCATGGCCTTTCCAGCATAGCTTCTCGTTTTCTTTCACACTATTGATCTTAGTTTTAAAAGAGGTGCTTTTTCCTTCCGCTGATTTTACTTTGATCTCTAGTTGAGCGCCTTCTTTTGGCTCGCCTTTGATATATATTATAAAAGGATTCCAATTTTTGTGATTTTCAAAATCGGTAAAGATTTCCCAGACTTTTTCTACCGATGCGTTAATGCTTATAGCTTCTTCAATTGATTTCATTATTCTCCTTTATCTAAATAAACAATATAAAGGGCAAAAGTTGATTTTTCTATTAGAAGATCTGTTTAGATCTTGACGAGTCTATGGTCAGTAACTCAGCGAAGCAATTGTAAATAAAGCTTAGATTAATGCTCTTTTAAAAGCTCTGGAAATTCCTTTCGCACTTTCTTAATCTTAGGCAAAGACACATTTTGGATATAAGAATTATCCGGGTTTTTTTCTTCGTAATCCTGATGGTAAGGCTCGGCAGGGTAAAAAGTTTTTAGCGGCTCTACCAAGGTTACGATGGCTTTGTCAAAACGATCGGAATCCTTGAGTTGGCCAATGGTTTTCATGGCGCTGTGTTTCTCCTCAGGTTTGGTATAGAAAATAGCCGAGCGGTATTGTTTGCCCACATCCGCTCCTTGGCGATTGAGCTGTGTGGGATCATGTGCGGTAAAGAAAATGGCCAACAATGTATTGTAGTTTATCACATCTGGATTGTATAAAACCATTACCGTTTCTGCATGGTCGGTCATGCCCGAGCTCACCTGCTGGTAGCTTGGGTCTTTCTGCTGACCGCCAGCATAACCCGAAATGGCTTCTTGCACCCCTTTGATTTGCTCAAAAGCCGCTTCAATGCACCAAAAGCAACCTCCTGCAAAATAAGCGGTGTCCAGTTTGGAAGGATCTAATTGCTTTTCGGCTGTTGTGCTGCTAAGTGTTTCTTTGTTCTCAGAATTATTATTTCCAGTGCAAGCCAGCCAAAAAAAGCAAGCGATAATCGTGAGCCATTTCATAAGTAAGGATTTTTTAGAACAAAGCGATCAATAGCGAAATTGTTCGGAAGATAATATTTTACTGCTTTTCTTTTCTAGTTAAGACTGCCCGGCTTTGAGTTATTCTATAGATAAAAATTAATGTGTCTTTGTTGGAGATGAATAATGTGTAATTTTAGTTGCTGATGTATCTATTCATTTCCATCTTGGCATTGGGGGCATTTCTACTCTACCTAGTTTATCGAAAAAAGAAAATCAATCCTCCACTTGCATTTCCTGCTAAGTGGAGAATCGTTCTGCAAGAGAAAGTAGATTTTTATAGAAAATTAAATGCAGAACAAAAGCTCCAATTTGAATCTGATATTGCGCATTTCCTGGCCAATATCAAGATTACAGGAATCAATATAGATATTACAATAGAAGACAGGCTGCTAGTTGCTAGTAGTGCTGTCATTCCTCTTTTTGGTTTCCCTGCCTGGACTTACAAAAACCTGGAGGAAGTTTTGCTCTATCCCGCTTCCTTCGACCGCAATTTCAATATCGGGAGTAAAGCAGAAATTATTACCGGAATGGTGGGGACGGGCCCCATGGAAGGCAAGATGATTTTATCCAGACCAGCATTACATATGGGTTATCAAATCAACAATGACAAGCAAAATGTGGGTATCCATGAATTTGTACATTTATTCGATAAAGAAGATGGGGTGGTAGATGGGATACCACCTGATTTTATAGACAAAACATACACACTCCCCTGGATACAATTGATTGAAACCAAAACCAGGGAAATAATCAATGAGGATACGAAGATAGATTCCTATGCTACCTACAATCGCAATGAGTTTTTTGCAGTCACCAGTGAATATTTTTTCGAACGCCCACATTTGCTCAAGGAAAAAGAACCGGAACTCTACAAGATACTTTCAAAGGCATTTAATCAGGACTTAGCAGCAGTAAATTTCTCTTCTTATTCTCCACCAAAATCTATTGGGCGGAACGACCCTTGCCCTTGTGGTAGTGGCAAAAAGTATAAGCATTGCTGCCTTCAATAATAAGTCCTAATGCTGTGCTTCGTGCTTATAGGCATATTTTTCAGACCTGAAAGATTTAGAAATTTGAGGTACAAGCAGGTTCACTCATGTTGGCTTAACCTCATTCTTTCGTCAGCGGGGGAAATTTTGCCCAAGCTATTCAAGTGCTCAAAATTTTAGTCTTCCTTCGTTTGATTCCAAAAATGCATTTGTTCTTTCGAGATACAGTTGCATTTCTTCCATTAAAACTGAAAAAAGGAAGCTAATGGTAAAATATTTTCCATTAAATAAAGTGATTTGGAAAAATAATTCCATTATAAAGCAATTACAACTAATGATTTCTTGTCTAAATATCCTTTAAACAAACAAGAGCCGCTTCGAAAATTCTTGATTTAGAAAATCTCATACTTTTAAAGTCCCATCCACAAAGAAGCTCTTTCACGTTGGCTAAACATCATGTTGCGCCAGATTAGGGACTAATTTGCGTATATTATTAGGTTAGAATAGTTCTAATTGACCTGACTTTATTTCTCGATACAACATATTTTGAACTTCGTAAAAGCTGTTGCATTCATGTATTTTATTAATAAGCATTTTCTTGCTTTTAGAAGTGCTGTCTTTGTGAGTACCAGCAAATAGATGAACCCCTTTATATCGCCAATAGTTTGCATATCCAATAAAATAATCAAAATCAGTTCTAATGAAAAGTTCAATTGGAATCATATAATTTTTAAAATTCCAAAAGGCATAAGAAACTAAGCGGTTTATGTGCCATTTGTTTGAATATGAAGGTCCATAAAATATCTCTAAAGGATACTCCTCTTTTAGCTTTTTATTAACGCTCTTATATTTTGATTTTAGACTTCCTAAATTTCTAGTATGATCAGACTTAATTGATAGCTGAATGGTTATGGCAATTAAATCAGGAACAATCCACATTACCTGCTGTGTATCATAACTCTTAATATCTTCAACATGATCATTTAACCTTATGCAAACATTTTCTTCAAATGTTTGTAAAACACCAGTAATGCCCTTATAAACCTCATCACTTTTTTTCTTTGGTTGTTTGTCGTGTATTTTGAATCTAAATAGTTTATAATAAATAGAGAATATTTCTTTTACACGTCCATAGCTATGCCATTCATCATCTAATTTTGTTGAAAATTTGCTTAAATCAAAAACAATTTGATTTTCTAAAATTTTTAATCCGCTATATCTAATTTTAAATGATTTGAATATTAGATTTTTTATTTCATCTGAGATGCTTTTGGAAAGTTTTGGGTTTTCTAACCTGAAAATTTCTGTATTTATCTTAGAGGAAATCCTGTAATCACTCGAAGTATCATCAAGCGACAACCTATATGATATAGGTAAAGCCACACTCCTAGCCTCATCAATCACTCTCGTTTTTCCAAATTTTAAATCTCTTAAAATATCATCTAAATATTCCTTTACTTGATACACTTCAGTTGTGTTGAATATTAATTTTCTACAGGCTTCTATATCTACCTTCTTATTTATTTCAATATCATGTAAATATTTCCAAATATCCATTAGATCGAGCTAAATAATTTTTTAAAAGCTTTTTGTCTTTGAGAGATAAGATTTTTCTCAGCAACAGACATTTCACCGTATGTTTTAGTTTGACCGTCTGGAATAAAAATAGTATCCCATTGAAATTTTCTTGAACCTTTTGGAGAACTTGATATTTTTCCTGTAACCTGTGCTTCTTCTGTGTGTATCATTTTCCCGTCACAATAACCTATTGTACAAATAGCCTTTGCTGTAGGCATACCTAAAGTCATAGAAATATTACATAAATCACCTTTTAGCCTATCCCAAAACAATTGAGTAAGCGGTCCAGGCATTCCATTTAATGAATCAATTTCCAGAGAAGCATGGTCTACAATAACGGGGATTTTGATTTCCTCAAATGCCTTTAAAACCTTATTTTTTATTAGATTAAACCTATTATCAGTTTGTAATTCTTCTATTTTACAATCATGCCCTATTATTTTAATATTATAGGGTTTGGCTATTTCAGAGATTTCCTGAGTTTTATATTTATTACTTGTAACTAAAGTAATTTCTTCCATCATTGAACATTTAATGCTATTTCCTCGAGTATGCTAATTAGTGATTTTTGCCTATCTCTTGGGTCTAAATAAACTACCTCCATATTTCTGGAATTCTTAAATATCGTTTCAAGTATTGGATTAGGAGTGGCTAATATAATATATGCTAATGGAGGTCTAGCTTTAGTGCTTATTTGGTTAGAAATTAGTTTTTGTAATTTATAGAGCATATATCTAATGTTGAAATCTGAAAGACTATAACCAATAAATAACATGGTATTGCTTAACATATCTGAACGCAGAGTTATATCCAATGGAGATTCAAACGATAATCTGTCAAAATAACTGGTTTCAGTAAAAACTATATCCTCATCTCTAGTACTAAGATCGCCATGAAATTTTATAATATGTGTTGAGTCGGGATTGGAATTAACTAGATCATTAATATTGACAATTTTATTATAAGGTAGGTTTTTATAATCATAGGCTTCTTCTATCCAGTTATCCCAATTTGTTGTATAAATTTTTTTTGCTTTCATTTTTGTTAAAAGCATATGAGGCTGAGATTTTGAGATATCTATAGTATCGTTATTAAAGCTTCTATCAAGTTTACTTTGGAGTTTCCCAATCCCGTTTTTTTGGATATAGAGAAACTCAGCTATCTGGATATAATCTCCATAAGATTTCAAGATTTCAGAGTCATATCCAAGTTCACCTGCAATTTCATCAATTAATATTGACCAAGAAGGTAAATTTAGAGAAAATGAAAACCCAGCTCCAATAAATGGGATTAATTTTTGATTTTTAGCAGCTTCTATTAAATGGGAAGGCAATCTCATAATTCAGCTTTAATTAATTCAACGACATCTTCAGGTTTTTTGCAACTTGTATCTATGATACTGTTCCATAAATTTTTATTTCGCGAGAAGAAATCATATGCTTTTTTATTGTGAAATTTATTTAATTCGTTATAGTTTATCCGATTTGCTTCTCGTTTTATTCTATCCTTAATTCTATTCTCTAGCACATGTAAATCAGCAGTTATAAGTATGAAATACATGTTGATCCCAAGTTTCTTAAGTTCTTCAAATGTTTGGGTTAAGCAATAAAGCAAATAATCCTCACCTTTAGATACATAAGCACAAGTATCAATAGGACATCTGTCAGTTAATAAATGCTCTATTCCGTTCCTTTTTGATTCAAGAATGCTACTAAACCAATAATCAATATATTTCCACTTGGCTACCATCAGACGATTATCAAGATTGAAGGTATTCAGTTCCATATAATTTAAATCTAGAACATTATATTCAACAGATAGTTTCTTTATTGCTGTAGATTTACCTGCAGCACTAGGTCCAACTAGACTATATACTTTCATGTTTACAAATTGATTATTCTAAATTAAGTAAGTTTATATTCTCTACTATTTCATTTTCCTCTCTGAATCCTACCACAATACTTCCAACAGCCTTATTTTCAGCAACAAAGTTTAATGCTTCTTTCCTTAAATTAATTTCGTTACCATATTTCTCTTTTAATCCTTTAGCTTTTTCAAGAATTTGAGCCACTTTATCTTTAGAATAGTTAATGTTCCATTGCCAGTAATTGTCTTTCAATGGTAAATCTTTAATTGAATCAAACTTTCCTGTAAGATACCCTCTTTTAAATGGGCCTCCAGTGAGAATACCAATACCCTTTCTCTCGGCTATGGGGAAAATGTTGGCACACTCTCTATCAATTAGGTTATACTGTAACATTAAAATATCTATTTTTTGATTCAATATCAATTCAGCATGATTTGGCTCTGCCTCAATGCTATAACCTAAAAATCTAATCTTTCCACAGGCCTGTAATGTTTTAAGTATTGTAAGAGCAATTTCATCTTCTATTTCTTTTAAGCTTGGAGCATGTATCAAACAAATATCAATATAATCGGTTCCTAATTTTTTTAATGCCTTGTCAACTTGTGTTACTATATTTTTTGGAGAATAATTTGAGCGATGACTATATTCATCAACTTGACCTACTTTGAGGTTTATAATTATTTCAGATCTAGCCTTTCCTTTAAATGCTTTGGAAATAAATTCAAGTGATCTGCTATTTAAATCATGGTTTTCCCCTCGATACTGACCATAAACTAAGGCTATGTCAAATATATTTATGCCGAAGTCCTTTGCTGTATTCAATAATTTTAAGGCCTTTGAATCAGTAATTCCTTTCCACCTCCCACCACCAATTTGCCATGTTCCAAACCCTATTTTTGAGCAATCTAATCCTGTTCTACCTAATTTATTATATTTCATAGTGCTTTATTCATTTTTCAAATTGCCTATACAATAGTTATATCACTCAATTAGTCTGGCTTTGAATGAAAATTACCACGCTTTGTTTTTAAAGATATCACTAATCTGAAAAACATCAAATTAACTTTTGATGTTTTTCAAATACATAAGAACAAGCTCCCCCATTTTTAAATCCAAAATCTTAATTCTATTTTAAGGGCAGGAAAAAAACGGAAAAAACATGATACCAAAAATCAACTCAAAAGCGGAGTACGAAAAAGAATACGAAAAGAGTGTAAATGACCCAAAAGCCTTTTGGGCGGAAAAAGCAGAACATTTCACCTGGCGCAAAAAATGGGACAAAGTCCTGGACTGGGAATTCGATACCCCTAGCGTAAAATGGTTTGAAGGCGCAAAGCTCAACATCACCGAAAATTGCATCGACCGGCATTTGGAAAGTCGGGGTGACAAAACCGCCATACTCTGGGAAGCCAACGAACCCGGAGATTCTCCTGTAAGTCTGAGCTACAGGGAAATCTACCACAAAGTCTGCGCCTATGCCAATGTGATGAAAAAACACGGAGTCGGAAAGGGCGACCGTGTCTGCATTTACATGCCCATGATTCCCGATTTGGCCATTGCCGTATTGGCCTGCGCCAGAATTGGAGCGGTGCATTCAGTAGTTTTTGCGGGATTTTCCTCCAAAGCCTTGGCCGATCGCATCAATGATTCGGCCTGTAAAATGGTCCTGACTTCCAACGGAATGTACCGAGGCAAAAAGCAAATGTCGGTAAAATCTGTGGTCGATAAAGCCCTGGAAAATTGCAGTTCCGTAACAGCCGTATTGGTCTCCGAGCGATCGGATGAAGCTGCCGATATGAAAGCCGGACGCGATTTTTGGATAGAAGCCGAATTAAAAACCGTAAGCGATGAATGTCCTGCCGAGGAAATGGATGCCGAGGACATGCTCTTCATCCTTTATACATCTGGCTCTACAGGAAAACCAAAAGGCGTGGTCCACACCTGTGGCGGTTATATGGTTTTTGCCAATTATTCCTTTGCCAATGTTTTTCAGTACGAAGAAAAGGACATTTACTGGTGCACGGCCGATATCGGCTGGATTACCGGACATACCTATATTGTTTACGGGCCATTATTGGCAGGCGCTACCACCATGATGTTCGAGGGCGTTCCCACCTATCCAGATGCGGGGCGTTTTTGGCAGGTCTGCGAAAAGCACAAAGTCAATCAGTTTTACACCGCCCCGACTGCCATTCGCGCCCTGATGAAAGATGGAACAAGTTATGTGGAAAAATACAATTTGGAAAATTTAAAAGTACTGGGCACCGTGGGCGAACCAATCAATTACGAGGCATGGCAATGGTACCACAAATATGTGGGCAAGGAAAAGACACCCATTGTAGATACCTGGTGGCAGACCGAAACGGGCGGCATTATGATTTCCTCCCTACCCAATATCACGCCACAAAAACCCAGTTTTGCAGGATTGCCACTGCCGGGCATCCAACCCGTTTTGCTGGATGAAAAAGGCAAGGAAATTACGGAAGCCGATGTGGAAGGATACCTCTGTGTAAAACATCCCTGGCCATCTATTTTGAGGACTACTTATGGCGATCACGAGCGTTGCAAGCTCACTTATTTCTCACACTACAAAGGCTATTATTTTACGGGCGATGGCGCTAAAAGAGACAAAGACGGATTGTTCAGGATTATCGGCCGTGTAGATGATGTAATCAATGTTTCGGGCCACCGCTTTGGAACGGCAGAAATAGAAAATGCCATAGATGAGCACAAAGGCGTGGTAGAATCGGCAGTGGTCGGTTATCCGCATCCGGTGAAAGGACAGGGCATTCACGCCTATGTCATTTGCAATGATTCAGTGGACGACAGCAATAAAGATGAAAAACGCGCTGAAATCTTAAGCATTGTAGAAGATGAAATCGGGAAAATTGCACGCCCAGAGCGCATACAGTTTGTAAGCGGATTGCCCAAAACCCGCTCGGGAAAAATCATGCGCAGGATTTTGAGAAAAGTGGCAGAGGGAGAAACTTCTAATTTGGGAGATACATCAACCCTGCTCGATCCGGAAGTTGTAGAAGAGGTGATTGAAGGGGCAAAGGAGTTTTCAAAATAAGAAAAGCCATTTCAAGTGCTGCAATCAAAAATAAGGCACTGAAGTGGTGCTAAATTTCACCTCAAACGGACGGCTATTTGCAGAGATATTATAGCCGAGACCGTTATTTGTTGGTTGACACGATACTAGTAGCAAAATGAACAAGGGCCTCTGCCTTTGCTTTCAGCGGCATCTTTAGAGATTTTAGACATTTCTCCTTTACAACTTTTCACCCCTTTGCAATTGCTTGAATTATGGTATTTAGTGGCACTGCTTCCCCCACAAATGAGTACTGTATTTTTATCAGTCAAAGTGTTGCTCTCATTTTCAAAAAGCGGAATTTCTGTTTGGGTAGATTCTGCAAAAGCAATTTTTTCTTCCTTGCTTATTTTTCTCCAGTCCCATGGCGCCATTGGCTCATCCTGACTCCAAAGCCCGATCTTGGCGGCTTTGGCTTTTACTTCCAGTTTATCAAGTGAAGCATCATCCTAATATTTTTTATAATGCCAAGCATATCCGTTTTCTACCAAAAGGGCATTGATGCTTTTTTCACCGAAATATATATCAGCAATTACTCTTTTGTATTTATCTTCTCCAAAAGACTCAAATTTAATTTCCTGATAAAGAAACTGCATTGCAAATTCAGTGGCTTCTGCGCCATAAGCCTGATCGTATTCAGGACAATCAATTCCATTTAACCTGACTTTGAATTTTTCGCCATTGGCAATTATTTCAAAAGAATCTCCATCTGTTACTTTTGCGATTACTCCATTTTGTTTTTGGGCAAATACTGCAGTAAATTGAAGAACAAACAGGGCAATAAATAGCACAGATTGAATTGATTTTTTCATTATTAGGTTTTCAGGAATTTTTAAAATTTCAATTTAAGGAAGTATCAAAATAGTGCATGCATCTGATTATCAACACATTGTTATTATCAGAGCTGGAAGCATTAGAAAGTCCATTAGAATAACATTAATCAAGGAGCCAACCTGCCGTACATTCTCGGGAAAGGAATGGTTTCTCGGACATGGTGCAACCCGCAGATATAGGCCACCATTCTTTCCAGTCCCATGCCGAAACCGGCATGTGGCACGGATCCAAAACGCCTTAAATCCAAATACCACTCAAAGGCCTCAATGGGCAATTCGTGTTTGTGAATTTGCTCTATCAGATAAGTTTTATCTGTTTCACGCTCTCCGCCACCTACAATTTCTCCATAGCCTTCCGGTGCCAAAACATCCACCCCTTTTACATAATCCGGATTTTCTTCATCCTGTTTCATGTAAAAAGCCTTGATGGCTTTGGGCCATTTATAGACCATCACAGGGGTTTCAAACAATCGGGTCAAAACCGTTTCATCAGAACCGCCAAAATCATTTCCCTGAACAAAGTTTTTGGCCGATTCAATCCATTGCGGGATATAATCTGCTTTTTCCTTCAGGTCTTTTATCTGCACTTTCAACTGGTCAATTTTACTCTTGTTGAAATTCACAGCGCCTTTTTTCATTCCGCCTTTGGCAATATTGGCTTCTCTTTCAGCAATATCAGCTTCCGCCTCAATTATTTGCGCATTGATCAGTTTGAGGTCATTTTCAAGCGTTTCAATGGAGTTTTTACCATTCACATCTTTTTCCCCTTTTATGATTTTCACTGCATCATCATAGGTGATGCGCGGGAATGGTGCATCGGCAGCTTTCAGACGTTCAGTATCGCGCTCGATAAGTTCAAGTTCCTGGGCACAGTTTTCTACCACATCCCGTACAATAAATCTGAAAAAACCCTCAATCAAATCCATGTCCTGATCCAGATCGAAAAAGGCCATTTCCGGCTCTATCATCCAAAATTCCGACAAATGCCTTCTGGTCTTTGATTTTTCTGCACGAAAAGTAGGGCCAAAAGTATAGATCAGGTTGTGTGCCATTGCCATAGCCTCACCATACAATTGACCTGATTGAGAAAGGTAAGCCGGTTGTCCGTAAAAATCTGTTTCAAACAGTGTTGAAGTTCCTTCACTGGCATTGCTGGTAAAAATGGGGGGATCCATTTGTATAAAATCCCTTTCCTGGAAAAAGCGGTGAATGCCAAATATAATCCTGTTGCGAATGCGCATAATAGCCCATTGACGCGTAGAACGCAACCACAAGTGCCGCTTGTCCATCAGGAAATCTACACCGTGTTCCTTTTTAGAAATGGGATATTCTTCCGCTTCGGAAATGATCTGCAATTCAGAAACCTGAAGTTCATAGCCTCCAAGCTGACGCTCGTCTTTCAATACTTTTCCTTTCAGCTGCAGAGAACTCTCCTGGCTTAGTCTTTTAGCATCTTCAAATTGTGCTTCTGGCACATTTTCTTCATTGACCACGCACTGGCAAAAACCACTGCCATCTCTCAATATGATGAAAACCAAACCCTTTCCTGTTCTTTTGTTTGCTACCCAGCCTTTCAGAGTTACTTCCTTCTGCTCGTGCTTTTCCAGCGCTTTAATCAAAACATCCATACTTTCTGCTACTTTAAATACTAAAAAGAATGTGCTAAATTAATTATAATTTTGGCACAGGCCTTAGAATATAAGGCTAAAAGCAACAGAAATGTTACATCAAAAACTTTCACAAAAGCAATTACAGCGGCTCTCGCCTCAGCAAATTCAACTGATGAAATTGCTGCAGGTGCCTACAGCTCAATTGGAGCAGCGCATTAAGGAGGAATTGGAGTCCAATCCTGCTTTGGAAGAAGGTTCAAATGAGCAGGAAGAATTTGATGCCCAGGAGCCGGAAAATACAAAAGCAGAAGAAAAAGATGAACAGGTTGCTACCGATGAATTAGAAGATATTGACTTGTCAGAGTATTACGATGATGACGATATTCCGGACTATAAAACCCGTAGCAACAATTATTCTGCCGATGATGAGGATAAGGAATATCCTGTTTCGGTTCAAAGTACCTTTCACGAATATTTGGTTGACCAGGTTGGTCTGCTAAACCTGGATGAACAGGAAGAAAAAATCGCTTTGCAAATAGTTGGCAGCATAGATGACGATGGCTATCTGCGTAGAGATGCAGCGGCCATTACCGATGATCTGGCTTTTGGTCAAAACATTATAGTAAATGCCGATGAAGTCAATGAAATAATTCAGCAAATTCAACAATTTGACCCGCCCGGAGTGGCAGCGCAAAATCTTCAGGAATGCCTGATGATTCAGCTTGAAAAAGCAAATGAGAATATCATTATTAAAAAAGCAAAACAGGTAATTGGTAAATATTTTGAACTGTTTTCTAAAAAACATTACGACAAACTTCAAAAACAATTGGACCTGGATGAAGACGAGTTAAAAATTGTATTGGATGAAATTCTAAAGCTGAATCCCAAACCCGGAAGTGCCTATGCTTCTTCATCAAAAGAACGACAGTACATTACCCCTGATTTTTTCCTCAACAACAAAAACGGGGAGCTGGAACTGACCCTAAATGGCAGAAATGCACCCGAGCTTTCTGTAAGCCGGGATTATAAAGATATGCTGGAAGCTTATGATAAATCGGAAAACAGCAAAAACAGCAATGAAAAACAGGCAGTGCTTTTTATCAAGCAAAAAATAGATGCAGCCCGCTGGTTTATCGATGCCATTCAACAACGTCAGCAGACGCTTTTGAAAACCATGCAATCATTGATGAAAAAGCAGTACGACTTTTTTATCAGCGGGGATGAAACCAAGCTAAAACCCATGATCCTAAAAGATATCGCTGAAATGACCAACCTGGACATTTCTACTATTTCGAGGGTGGCCAATAGCAAATATGTACAAACAGAATTTGGCATTTACCCGCTGAAATATTTTTTCTCGGAATCCATTTCTACTGACAGTGGGGAAGAAGTTTCAACCCGTGAAGTAAAGAGCATACTTTCAGATATGATAGAGGCTGAAAACAAAAAGAAACCACTTTCTGATCAAAAACTAATGGAAGGACTGAAGGAAAAAGGCTACAATATTGCCAGAAGAACAGTAGCTAAATATCGCGAACAATTGGGCATTCCTGTTGCCCGCTTAAGAAAAGAACTCTGAGATGAAGGCTTTTGCATAC
Organism: Chitinophagales bacterium; assembly: GCA_040877935.1. Lineage (NCBI taxonomy): Bacteria > Pseudomonadati > Bacteroidota > Chitinophagia > Chitinophagales > Chitinophagales bacterium. Next base: position 41,886 of record JBBDNB010000021.1, on the reverse strand, counting down.
CTGCTTTCCGTGTTTTTTCACCCCATGCTGCTGCCTTCCTACGCACTTTTGTTGATCGCTTTGGTTTACCCGCATTTTTTGTCCAATCTTACCCGCGAGGAAGTAGTAAGACTATTGGCAACCATAACCACCAATACGCTCATTTTTCCCATATTGGTGATCTTCCTAATGAAGAAATTGAATTTTATCAATTCATATGAAATGAGCGATCGCAAAGAACGTATCATCCCATTTATCGCCATTTCCATTTTTTATTTCTGGACATTTATGGTGGTTAAAAGCCTGGGTATAGGTGGCTTTATCAATGATATTATGCTGGGAGCCAGCCTTTCCGTATTTGCCGCTTTTTTCTTCAATCTTTTTATAAAAATAAGTGTGCATACCCTGGCTTTTGGCAATTTTATTACATTGCTTGTTGCGCTCACTTTTATGTCGAGCTATAACCTGGAATGGCCGCTTGCACTTGTTATAGTTGTTGCCGGAATGGTGGGTACTTCCCGACTGGTACTGAAAGCGCACAATAATGCTGAAGTATTTATGGGTTATGCCATTGGCTTTGCCTGTCAGTTTATAGCGTTCAATATTGATTTAAATTTTTTAAACTAAAATACCATGTACGATACACTTATCTTAGAAATTAAAGAAGGCGTAGGATACATTACCTTAAACCGCCCCGATGTCTATAATGCCTTTAATGATGCGCTGAGTTTTGAACTGCAAAAAGCCCTGAAAGAAGTAACAAAAAGCCCTGATGTTCGGGTGGTAGTGCTTACGGGAGAAGGCAAAGCATTTTGTTCAGGGCAGGACCTTAAAGATGTGCAGGGTGCTGAAAACAGAAACCTGGGCGAATCGGTGGTGAAACGCTACAATCCCATTATCCGCCTGATGCGCAATATGCCCAAACCTATTGTTTGTCGCCTGAATGGCGTGGCAGCAGGTGCAGGTTGTTCGCTGGCATTGGCTTCTGATGTAGTGGTGGCTGCCGAAAATGCGAAATTGATAGAAGTATTTGTCAATATCGGTTTGGTGCTGGATTCCGGCTCTTCTTACTTTCTGCCCAGAATTGTGGGCTCCAACAAAGCTTTTGAGCTGAGTACGATGGGCACCAAAGTTAGCGCAGCAGATGCACTGGAATTGGGTATGGTCAATAAAGTGGTGCCTTCCGAAGAATTGGATGCTGCGGTAAAGGAATACACCGATTATTATGCCAAAGCGCCTACCAAAGCCATAGGCATTATGAAAAAAATGCTGAACAAATCCTTTCACTCCGATTTGGATACCATGCTACAGGAAGAAGCCTACGGACAGGAAATGGCTGGTTATTCCAAAGACTACAAAGAGGGCACTACGGCCTTTTTGGAAAAAAGAAAACCTGAGTTTAAAGGGGAATAATTGGAGAGTTTTATTGATTCGTAGCGAGGGCGCTATGAATAGAGGAATTCTGGCGAATTTTGGAAATCAAAAAAAACGCCAGTAAATTAAAATACAGACAAATATTGGATTCTTGAAAGGATGGGAGGAAAAATAATATGCCTAAGACCATACTAATTCTCCAGGCAACTAATCTACTGGTCAACTAAATCCTACAATCCATTAAACGATATCCCCAGCGAAAATGGGGTAACAATGGGGCCGCGATCTTTCTTAAAAAGGTTGGTCAGGTTGTACACTGCAAGTACGTTAAAGGGGCCATAACCAATTCTGAAAGTAGCTGCTGCTCTGAATTTCAACAAATCCTTTTGGTTGATGTCCTTAATTTTTTTGGTATCGCCAAAGCTATCTGTAAAGCGTGTTTTAGTATGGCTCTGAACCAGTACGCTACCTTTTACTCCAATGGCCATTTTAAAAGCCTTGTTATTGTTGTTTGGTTTAGCCCTGTAGCGCAATTCCAATGGCACATCCAGATAAACCAGTGTGAGTTTATTGCCCTTGAGTTCATCCATAGTATAACCACCTTTTTGGTCGCCATCGCCAATAGGTCTGAAAAAACTCGTTGAATCGGTTTTTACGATTTCTGAATTGTTGTAGATATGGCTGGTACCAATACCGATACCAGGCGCAAAACTGAACCTGGACTTTTTAATGATCATGTCATACATGAAATGAAAATTAAATCCAAGGGAATGCCATTTGGTCTGCAGGCTATCGACATTGTGAAACCAGTTGTCAAAGGTCAATTCCACAACCACTCGGTCGCGGCTGGCAGTTTCATTAATGGTAGTCTGAGCTTTTTCCTTTGATTTGGAGAAATCATCTTCTGCTGTATCTTCCTGGGCAAAAGATGGCGCGATGCTAATACAAGAAAAAATTAAAAGAAGAAAATATTTCATAGCTATGTTTTTCAAGCCACAAATTTAGCTTTTATCCGCAAATAATAAAGGCTTATAGATGATGGGGCTTAATGATTACCGATAAAAAACAGAACTTATGGTGCCAAGGGTGGATAATTTTGCCTGGTCATTGCCTTTTTCCTGCTTTTTCTAATCCGCATTTTGCCGTTATTCACATAGTAGCTGCGCACTTTTCTTTCCTTGAATATGCGTGTCTTTATCCTGTTGGCAAAAAAGTAATCGGCCTGCACACTTTCTTTTCTGATATCTAAAATATAATAGCCGTGGGCAAAAAGGTCCAAAAATTTAATATTGGGATTGAAGCTCCTTGTAAGTAATTTAAAGAGCAGCATTCTTTTTTCCAGGTTTCTTGATGAGATAGAAGGTGTAACAAACTCCACACCCCAATTATTGGCCAGTCTTCCGCGCCTGAAATTGCTTTTGGGCAAATGACTGACTATGGCCGTATGGATGTCTCCGCTCAGCACCACCAAATTGTCAATATTGTTTTGCTCAACAATGCTGCGAAGCCTATTTCTCTCTTGTGGATAGCCATCCCATTGATCGCTGTTGCCAACTTTGGTTTTGTCGAAAATCGGGTTTTTAATCAAAAGGGGCGCCATCATAATTTGCTGCCCCAGGATGGTCCATTCGCTCTCAGAATTTGCCAGCGTATTTTCTATCCATTGCATTTGCTCCAGACCCAATAAATACCGATTTTCTTGATTGAGCAGCGTATCTTTTATATCAATTCTTCTACTCACAGGTTTGTCTCTTCCTATTATTCTCGCATCTAAAATCAGCAAATTGAAGAGCTTTCCAAATTCAAAATTCCTGTAAATTTTTATGGGCTTGTCTTCTTCCGGCAGTCGTATGGGCAACCACTCGTGATATACCTTTATGGAACGCGCCAATCTTTCTTCCCAATCTCCTTCTGTTTCGGGTTGATGGTTTTGAGCGCCCGTTCGCCACGCATTGTTGGCATGCTCGTGGTCGTCCCACACGCATATCCAGGGAAATTGGCGATGGGCTTCCCTTAAATTTGAATCGAGCCGGTAGAGGCGATAACGGTTTCTGTAATCTTCCAGGCTTACAATTTCATGTTCGGGATAGTTGTACCTCACCCGTCTTTTTCTAAACTCTATGGTGGGTTCTTTGAGTGCATAGCTGCCATATTCATAGATATAATCTCCGAGAAAAACCACAGCATCTGCTTGATTTCTATCGACCATGCTTTTATAAGCATTATAGTAGCCAAATTCATAATCCTGGCAACTTGCCACAGCCAACCTAACGGCATCTACTTCTCCATCAGCAGGGAGGGTTTTCGTTCTGCCTGTCAATGAATATGTTTCCTCAAAGCTGAATCTATAATAGTACCAGGTATTGGATTGCAGCCGGTTGGCATCTACTTTTACGGTGAAATCATTTGCTTTATGGGATATGGCAGTACCGCTGTTGGCAATGTCTTTAAAAGCGGTGTCCCGGGCAATTTCCCAGAAAACAGAAATACTGTCCGGGCTGTTTTCAACATCTACTTTTGTCCAAAGAATCACACGATCCTGAAGCGGGTCGCCCGATGCTACGCCATAATAAAATGGCGAGAGTTCTGGATTTTTTAGCGCATCCAGCGGATTTTCTGCCTGTAAGTGAGAAAGACTGATTAATATCCAGGAAATTGAAAACAGAAAATGCAACAAGTACAATCTTAAGGTCTTTTAATTGGCCTTACAATGTACATGTTTTGCTGGAAAAGTGCTCATTTCACATGAGTAAATTTATGTGAAAAAATGCGTAATTGTTTCAGGATTGCTGATTACAAATCCATTGTTGTTGAATTAGTACCTTAGGGTTCAATTTCAACCATTTTTTAGCAGAATATTTTTCATGCCCCATGAAAAGCCTTGTAAACATTGGTCATTCAGAAGGAAATTATTTTATCCCACATTATGCAATTGCTTTTCAATTGCATAATTTGACGAATGAAAATCAATAGCTTATCATGAAATGGTGATTATCATTGTCAGGGCTTACCAAATTTAAATTTTAGGTCTGTTTAGGTAGCCAATGTAGCCACAAGGCAATCCCGCAGTAGCCACAAGGCATGCCTTGTGGCTACTGCGGGATTGTGCTACTGCTGGGTTATGGTTGACAATTCTTTTGATCTTACCTCTTTGGTTCTGGCTTGTCCAGGTTAGGATACTAAAAACCTATCCCAACTCCATCATCCTTTTAATGGTCGCATCAATAGACGCTGCAATTTCCGCCACACTGGTATCCATCATATAACAGGGCGTGCTGACTATTTTCAGCTTTTCATCAATCACTTGTTCCTGTACTGTTTTCATTTCTGCTACAGCTCCGGCAGTTTCCATGCCCTGGCTTATGGCTTTAATATCGTATGGAGATTTTTCCTCCGTAGTACCCACGGTTAATTTGGCTTTTAGCTTGCTGCCTTGCAGGGCTTTTGCAATTACGGTTGGCCCCATGCACATGGCCGCAATTGGTTTTCTGGCTTCAATTGTTTCATTGATAATGCGCTTTACTTCCAGGTCAATTTCTCCTTCGGGACCGGAAAATGCCCATTTGGTCAAATTTTTTGCAGCGCCAAAACCTCCGGGAATGGCCAATGCATCAAAATCATCGGCTGAGACTTCTTTTAAATCTTTCACATTGCCACGCGCTATTCGTGCAGATTCTATTAATACATTGCGCTTCTCGTCCATTTCCTCGCCATTCAGGTGATTCACCACATGGTGTTGATTGATATTGGGCGCAATGCCAAACCATTCTGCACCATTTTTCTCTATGGCCAAAAGCGTTAAGACCGTTTCATGGATTTCAGAACCATCATATACGCCACTGCCTGATAATAATACTGCTACTTTCATTTTTAATGTTGATTTGGTTTCTCGGGTATGATATCAATATTTTTTTGAACGACCAAGTCCATATTGCCTAAATTTAAAGCGCAAAGATGTCCCATGCCTCTTCTGTTTTTATACACACAACCACCATCAATGCTTATCACCATCTCCTCGTTTTCAATTTTCTCTTTGATTTCAGTATAAGGTGTGGGCGTATGTCCATGGATTACTTTCTTGCCTTTTAACAAGGCCGCATCATATTCCATATTTCTTTTCCAAAGCAACATGCGCCTGTTTTCAAAGGGGTTTTTATCTGCTGTTTCAAAGCCGGCATGTACCAGCCAATAATGCTCTAGTTCAATGAATAATTGCGTGTTTTGAATGAGCTGAAAATAAACTTCACCAATATCATTAACGCTCCACTCATTGAAACTGTCCAGCGTTATTTCACCGCCATTTTTCATCCACAGTTCAAAATCCTCTGGAGATTTCACTGAATCCAACATCAAATCTTCGTGATTGCCCATAAGGCAATGTACGGGCAGTCCTTTTCCCCTTAATTCAAAAATATAATCAAAAACACCTTTCGAGTTGGGACCACGATCTACATAATCGCCCAAAAGGTAAAGCGTTTCGATATTTGAAAGGCCGATTTGTTCTTCCACCAATGCCCTAAAAGTATCGGCACATCCGTGAATATCGGAGATGGCCCATTGAGATTTTCTGCTGGTTTTTGAGGGGTTCGGCATAGGCTTTTATTTAGCTTTCCCTTGATTGGCCACACTTTCCATAGCAGCTTTTATTGCATCTTGATCGCCCAGGTAATAATGTCGAATGGGCTTTAAATCATCATCCAATTCATAAACCAAAGGCACGCCCGTGGGTACATTTATTTTCAGGATTTCCTCCTCGCTAACATTATCCAACATTTTAATAATGGATCGTAGGCTATTTCCATGCGCGGTAATCAAAATGTTTTTGCCCGATTTAATATCCCTCAAAATTTCTCCTTCCCAATAGGGCTGCGTTCTAGCCACATTGTCTTTCAAGCATTCTGCCACGGGAATATCTTTTTTGCCCAATAATTTGTAGCGCGGATCATTTCCGGGATATCTTTTGTCGGTCTTTTTCAAAGCAGGAGGTGGGGTGGAATAACTTCTGCGCCAAACCAAGACTTGATTTTCACCGTATTTTTTTGCGGTTTCAGCTTTGTTCAATCCCTGCAAAGCCCCGTAGTGCCTCTCGTTCAGTCGCCAGTGTTTGATAACGGGAATCCACATCTGATCCATTTCCTCTAGCGTAATCCACAGTGTTTTAATGGCTCTTTTCAAAACTGAAGTATAGGCCATATCAAATTTGAAACCTTCCTCTTTAAGAATCTTTCCGGCTTGTTTGGCCTCCCTTTCTCCTTGCTCGGTCAGCCCTACATCTTTCCAGCCCGTAAATCGGTTTTCCTTATTCCAGGTGCTCTGCCCGTGTCTCAGTAATACTAATTTTCTCATCTTTTGTGCTTATCATGCAAAGTTAAAAACAATCAAGTGTTATCTATGGAAAGCATGTAATGATTAAATAATTATCTAACTCAGGTTACTAAAAATAGAATAATTGTCCCACAGTAGTTTTCGCATTAACTTTGAGCCTAAATAAGTTTTAGATGATTCAATATAAATCAAAGGAAGAAATAGAATTGATAAGGGAAAGTGCGCAATTGGTTTCTAAAACACTTGGAATTATTGCCAAAGAAGTAAAACCAGGAGCCATTCCTTTGAGTATAGATAAGTTAGCGGAGGAATTTATTCGAGATCATGGAGGCGTACCCGGTTTTTTGGGTTTGTACGATTTTCCAAATTCTTTGTGCATGTCGCTGAACGAACAAGTAGTGCATGGCATTCCCAGCGAAAAACCCTTGATAGAGGGCGATATTATTTCCATTGATTGTGGCGTAAAAATGAATGGCTATTATGGCGATCATGCCTATACCTTTAAAGTGGGCGAGGTGTCAGATGAAGTAAACAAATTGCTGGAAGTAACGGAAAGAAGCCTTTATCTGGGCATAGAGCAAATGCGCGAGGGCAATAGAGTAGGTGATATTTCCTATGCTATTCAAAGCTACACCGAGAGTTTTGGATATGGAGTGGTTCGAGAATTGGTAGGACATGGTTTGGGTCAGAAAATGCACGAAGATCCGGAAGTGCCCAATTACGGCAAGCGCGGAAAAGGCAAAAAACTACAGGAAGGATTGGTTTTGGCCATAGAACCAATGATCAATATGGGAACGCACCGAGTGGTGCAACTTTCTGATGGCTGGACCATTGTAACTGCCGACAGAAAACCCTCTGCACATTTTGAGCACAATGTGGCTATAGTAAATGGGAAACCTGAAATATTATCTACTTTTGATTATGTAGAAGAAGCACTGGGGATAGTGAAACATGAAAAAGCATGAATTACAATATTGAATCAAAAACCATTGCCGTTGATTTTGACGGGACTATTGTAGATCACGAGTATCCAAAAATTGGTAAAGAAAAACTCTTTGCTTTTTCATCCTTAAAAAAATTGCAGGAAGACGGGCACAAATTAATTCTCTGGACATATCGTGCCGGTCCTCTATTAGAAGAAGCTGTAGAATTTTGCAGAAAAAATGGCATTGAATTTTTTGCTGTTAACGAGAGCTATCCAGGTGAAAAATTAGATGAAAATACAAGCCGTAAAATTCATGCAGATCTCTTTATAGATGACAGAAACCTTGGGGGATTTCCCGGTTGGGATAATATTATACAGCAAATCAGAGGAGAAAACTCAGAAAGCAATAAGCAGCGCAAAAAGAAAAGCTTCTGGGACAAACTCAGGGGCAATTGATATAACTTTATAGTATGAACATGGGGCTTTCAATCACAGAAGAAAATTATATCAAAGCCATTTTCAAACTCTCTGAAAATAGCCTTGAAAACATTTCCACCAATGCAATAGCAAGTGAAATTAAAACAAAAGCGGCTTCTGTAACTGATATGCTCCAAAGGCTTGCCGATAAAGATTTGCTGCGCTATAAAAAATACAAAGGTGTAAAGCTTACTTCAAAGGGTAATGATGTAGCAATTGATTTGGTGCGAAGACACAGACTCTGGGAAGTGTTCCTGGTAGAAAAATTAAATTTTAACTGGGATCAGGTGCACGAAGTAGCCGAAGAGCTGGAACATGTAAGTTCTCCTTTGCTCACATCAAGACTCGATCAATTTCTCAACTTTCCTCGCTACGATCCGCATGGAGATCCTATTCCCGATAAAGATGGGAACATCCCTTATTTCGAAGAAAAAAAATTAAGCGAACTGGAAAACGGTGACAAAGGAATTATAGTAAATGTAAATGAGCAATCCCCTGAATTTTTACAATACTTAGACAAACTCAATATTGCCATACAATCCAAAGTCGAAGTACTGGAGAGCAATGATTACGATGGATCCAGGCAAATAAAGATCAATAATGATACCAGCGTCTTCACCAGCCACAAGGTTTGCAAAAATCTGATAGTCAAAAAAATTAAGTAAAAAACTTATCCTATTGTAACTCTTTGTTCTGTTTCGCGTATTAGGGAGGGTATTCCTTAAATCAAAAAAGCACAAACAATGAAGAAATCAGCTTTCGCCTTAATCGGCATTATTTCCGTAAGTTCACTTGGCTTTCTCGCCTTTAAAAGCAGCGATTCAGATAAAGCTTCTTATCAGGTAGAATATAAAGTGGAATGTGACAAATGTACAGTCTCCTACAGAAACAAAGATGGTGAGTCTGAAGTGGTAAAAAATGCTGAGAACTGGAACCTTAAGTTTAATGCCCCTAAAGGCAACTTTGTATATGTATCAGCAACAAATACCAAAGGAAAGCAAGTTAAAGTAACCATTCTAAAAGATGGTAAGCTTGAAGTCTCTGACGAGAGTGTTAAAGAATTTGTATCAGCTCGTGTAGGGACTATTTTATAATATCTTTTTGCAAATCACTAAATAACTGAGCAGAGTTGTCCTATGGACGCTCTGCTTTTTTTATTTCTGTTCTGCAGTAATTCATAGCATGAATAATTTGCTTATATTTATTTGAATTATCAATAGCTATATCGAGTTTTCAAAAAGCGGAAAATGAATACGACAAGCCTTCCTGCTTTCAGCGACCTGCTCAATTTGTTTTTCCCGGACAATTGTCGTGCTTGTGGTCATCGCTTATTGAATGGAGAGGAAATAGTTTGTTTGCACTGCTGTGACCAATTGCCGGAAACAGATTTTCATTTGCACGAACCCAATATGATGTCTAAACTGTTTTGGGGCAGAATTGACATTCAATATTGTTTGGCCGCATATTTCTTCTTTAAAAAAAGCAGCATTCAAAAGTTGATGCATCAATTGAAATACCACGGCAAAACAGAGGTCGGGATGTTTGTAGGCAAAAACTATGGCCTAAAACTAAAACACGTAGATTTTCACAAAGCATTTGATTTGATAATTCCCGTTCCCCTGCACAAGAGAAAGCAGAAAATAAGAGGCTACAATCAAAGTGATTTTTTTGCAGCCGGACTATCAGAGGCTATGGGCATTCCCTGGTCGGGTGAGGTAATGAAAAGAAACATCTTCAGCCAGAGCCAGACCAAAAAAAGCAAGTACCAGCGCTGGGACAATGTCAGTAAAATATTTTCAGTAGAAAAAACAGACAAAGTAAAAGGCAAACACATTTTGCTGGTGGATGATGTTGTTACCACAGGCTCAACTTTAGAGGCTTGTGCACTGCAACTGCACCGCGCAGAAGCTGCCAAAGTCAGCCTTGCTGTAATTGGCTATGCCCATTCCTGATTTTCACGGCTATTAATCCTATTTTTGTGCAATAAATACGCCAGCAAAGGCGTAATTAAAATTTTCTATCAATACTTAATATGTACTCCTTCGCTTGAAGACTTTCATAAAATACACCTTGTTTTCTGTTTTGGCTTGTGTGCTTGTTTTTTCAAGTTCCTGCCGTAAAGATCGCTTTTTCACAGAAGGAGGAGAGGTATTGCGATTTTCTGAAGATACCCTGAGTTTCGATACGGTATTTACAACCCTGGGTTCTACTACCAAAGCGTTGAAAGTATTTAATGACAATAAACTTTCGGTAAAAATAGCTGAGATTAATCTTGTAGGTAGCAACAGCTCAAATTTTAGATTGAATATTGACGGAGTGTCTGGTAATCAGGCCAGGGATGTGGAAATCGGGCCGCGCGACAGTATTTATATTTTTGTGGAAGTAACGGTTGATCCCACTAATTTGAACAATCCCTTTATTATTGCCGATGAGGTGGAATTTCACACCAATGGCAGTAGGCAGACAGCAGTGCTCAGTGCATGGGGGCAGAATGCCAATTTTTACAAAGCAGCTGAAATCTGCGATGAAACCTGGACCAATGACAAACCCTATGTTTTGCTAAACAATACTTTGGTTCCTGAGGATTGCTTCTTGAGAATTGAAGAAGGCGTGCGCATTTATGTGGGGCCCAATTCCGGCTTTTTTGTTGAAGGCACCCTCCAGGTTGAAGGAAACAGGGAGAATCCTGTCTCATTTCAGGGAACTCGACTGGAGGAGTTTTATGATGATCTGCCCGGGCAATGGCCGGGCATCAGTATTTTGCGCGGCAGTGAAAATTCTTATATCCGCCATGCGGAAATCAGAAATGCAAATTTTGGCGTTTCAGTGGGTTCCGCTGCATTAGACAGTGCCTGTCGTTTTAGCGAAGTGTTCAGAGCAGATAACGCTCCGGATCTTATGATAGAAAACACCATTATCAGCAATAGCCTTAGAACAGGCATAGCAGGATTTTTTTCTGCTATATCTGCCAATAATCTGCTTGTTTATAATAGCGGAGATTATTTGGTATCACTGGGTTTTGGAGGTGCTTATGAATTTGTACATTGTACTTTTGCCAATTATGGAAGCGCAGCTATTAATCACCAAACGCCTTCTGTTTTTATGAGCAATGTAGCAGGAGTAGAATGTGAAGGACAAACACAAATATTTCCTGCAAGTTTAGATGCTAAGTTTTACAACTCCATTATTTACGGATCGCTTGAAAACGAAATAGAGTTTGGAGATATTGGCCAGGGGGTGCCTTTCGATGCACTTTTTGACCATTGCCTGGTACGTTCGGAAATTGATACGCTGCCACAATTTTTTCCAAATACTATTTTTAATGAAGATCCTCAATTTGTTGATCGCCCTGAAGGAGATTATACTTTAAACCCCGGATCCCCTGCTATAGATGCCGGGGGGGATAATTCTCCACAAATAATCAGTGAGGATTTAGCAGGAAATATGCGCGGAAGCAACCCGGATATTGGCTGTTATGAAAATCAAAACTGACACAAAACTTTTTACTTTTTAAAAACTGTTTTATTTTGCTCCAAATCACTTTGAATTTTGAGCATCTTAAAAAGCTTTTATCAATTCTTTCCTGTTCAATTGCTGATTCTGCATGTGAAAAAACATCAGATATTGCTGTTGTTTTGGGTGATGCTCTTTCTTTTTATCAGCAATCAGCTCGGCAATGAATTTGGCATTGCCTATCTTTTCTTAGATCCCGAATATTTGGGAGAAGTGAGTTTTCTGAGTTTTGCCCTACTGGGCTTTGCAATTGGGGGGTTTTTTATGGTGTGGAATATCACTACTTATATCCTCAATAGCAATTACTTTCCATTTCTCGCCACTTTTAAAAGACCTTTTGCTGTTTATTGCCTTAACAATGCGTTGCTTCCCCTTGCATTTATTATCACCTACATCATCTTGGTGTACAAGTTTCAGATGAAGAGCGAATTTATCAAATACCAGTTTATCCTCATAGATATCTCGGGTTTTCTTGCAGGGATTGTTGCCAATGTGGTTTTTTCTGCCATTTATTTTCAAACCACCAACAGGAATATTTTCAGCATGTTTGGCAATAAAATTAAAGAAGTAGCGCAGTTTGAAAATAAAATGAAAATTCGCCAAAATTTGCTTTGGCAGGAAAAAAGCAAGGAAGCAGGTGAGTTTTCAGTCAGGACTTATTTAAGCACCTCATTAAAAATACGGACAACGAGAGAAGTGCAACATTACAATAGTGATTTGATTAAAAAAGTATTTGAGCAGAACCACTCCAATGCACTAACAATCCAGATAATCTCTATTTTGCTTTTGCTCGGTTTTAGTTTTGTAGTGGACAATCCCTTGTTTCAAATTCCGGCAGGTGCAAGTGCACTTTTGGTTGTTACTATTTTAATATCCCTGTCGGGCATTCTTGAATTTTGGTTTTTGAGATGGCGTGCCTTTATTATAATCCTGCTATTAGTAGGACTTAATTTTTTGATAAAAAACGAGGTTATCAATCAAAACAGCCAGGCTTTTGGAATTGATTACAATCAAGCTCCTGCAAATTATTCCCTTGGTGTTTTGGATTCCATAGCTTCCAGGGAAAATATAGAATTTGACAAAGCCAATACCATAAAAACACTGGAGGCCTGGAAGAAAAAAACCGGGGAGAAAAAACCCAAAATGATCATCACCAATTTTAGCGGTGGCGGGTTGAGCTCTACAACATTTGCTTTTAGCCTGATGCAAAAATTAGACAGCGTTTTTAATGGAAAAATCATGGACCACAGTGCCCTGATGTGTGGTGCGTCTGGAGGAATGATGTCTGCTGCATATATCAGGGAAATATATCTGCAAAAGCAAATGAACGACACCATAAAATTATATGACAAGAAATACACCAATAACATCTCAAAGGATATGCTCAATCCTATTGTTTTCACTTTTGCTGTAAACGATCTTTTTTATCCCTTTCACAAAATCACTATTGGCAACAAAAAATACAAACTCGATCGTGGCTATTCTTTTGAAAAACAATTTCACATCAACACCAATTATGCCATAGATAAAAGCCTCGGAGATTATAAAGAATATGTTGAAACAGGTGTTATTCCTATGCTTATTACTTCCCCGACTATCATTAATGACGAGCGCAAAATCTATATTTCCTCAACACCTGTGCGCTACCTGATGCGCCCATTCAACAAGCACTATCAGCCTGATTACAAAGATGTGGACGGAGTGGACTTTCTATCGCTTTTTGAAAAGCACAAGCCTCTTGATCTCCGGCTTAGCACGTCTATAAGAATGAATGCAAGTTACCCCTATATTCTGCCAAACATTGCACTGCCCAGCACACCTGAAATTAAAGTTTCAGATGCCGGATTTCGCGATAATTATGGAATAGAAACCTCTATTCGATTTATCCAGGTTTTTAAAGAATGGATAAAAGAAAATACAAGCGGTGTGATTTTACTGCAAACAAGAATTGTGGGGAAAAACATAGAAGTAGAGAAATATGACCGTAATACCATTACCAATCTATTCCTCGACCCGATCAGCAATTTATACACCAATATGTTTAAAGTACAGGACTATCAGCACAACTACTTGCTGAGCTTTGGTGAGGAATGGCTGGATGGCAAACTCGATTATATTGTTTTTGAATACCGCCCAAAAACCAAAGAAGAGGAAGCATCGCTCAATTTACACCTCACATCCAAAGAGAAAGAAGATATTCTTACAACGCTCGAACAACCGCATATACAATACGGTATTGAAAGGTTGAGAAAGCATTTTAGCCCGGATAAAAATTGAATTTTAGAGATTGAAAAATAATGCTGTAGCGATTTGCTAAAAAAGCATTGTTTCAAAACCTGATGCATTACACTTACACTCCTATAATTGCTTAAATTTACGGCAGTAATTTTTTTATAAATAAGCACAAAAGAAGAAAATGGCAAGAGATCAGCAATTGTTCGATATCATTGAAAAAGAAAAAAAGCGACAGATAGAAGGTATAGAACTGATCGCATCTGAAAATTTTACCAGCAAGGCTGTAATGGAAGCAGCCGGGAGTGTTTTGACCAATAAATATGCAGAAGGCTATCCGGGAAAAAGATACTATGGTGGTTGTGAATTTGTAGATCAATCGGAGCAACTTGCTATTGACAGGCTTTGTGAACTTTTTGGCGCGGAATATGCCAATGTACAACCGCATTCGGGCGCACAGGCCAATGCAGCTGTAATGCTTGCAGTTTTGAATCCCGGAGATGCCATTTTGGGTTTTGACCTTTCTCATGGGGGTCACCTGACACACGGATCTGCCGTGAATTTTTCAGGAAAATTATACCGGCCAAATTTCTATGGAGTTGAAGCAGACTCAGGAATCATAGATATGGATAAAGTGGAGGAAAAAGCAATGGAAGTAAAGCCAAAACTCATCATCTGTGGAGCATCAGCTTATTCGCGCGACTGGGACTATGAGCGTTTTAGAGCCATTGCCGATAAAGTTGGTGCAATCTTGCTGGCAGATATTGCACATACCGCAGGTTTGATTGCTTCTAAGCTATTAAAGGATCCCATGCCGCATTGCCATATTGTAACTTCCACTACTCACAAAACGCTGCGCGGACCAAGAGGTGGTATTATTATGATGGGAAAGGATTTTGACAACCCATTTGGTTTGAAAACACCAAAAGGAAGCATCCGAAAAATGTCGGCAATACTCAATTCAGCAGTATTTCCAGGCACACAGGGCGGCCCCTTAGAACATATTATTGCCGCTAAAGCTGTGGCATTTGGCGAAGCACTGAAGCCGGCATTTAAAGATTATACACTTCAGGTAATTAAAAATGCCAAAGCGATGGCCGCTTATTTCACTTCAAAAGATTACAAACTCATTTCAGATGGTACGGACAATCACCTGATGCTGATTGACCTGCGAAATAAAAATATTACCGGAAAAGAAGCTGAAGCACTGCTCGGTGAAGCCGATATCACGGTAAACAAAAACATGGTGCCTTTTGATGATAAATCTCCATTTGTAACATCAGGCATTCGCATTGGAACAGCAGCCATAACTACACGCGGCATGAAAGAAAATGAAGCAGAAAAAGTTGCCGCCTGGATAGACCTACTGATCTCAAATCGGGAAGATCGTGAGCTGACCGAAAAGACCAAAGCAGAGATCAATACTTTTGCCTCAAAATTTCCATTATTTCCTGAGTTGTGAAATGGCTGATCACATGCATGTTTTTTTTCGTGCTGCTTTTCAGCAGTTTAAATACACTTGCATCTGAAGCACCCTCGACTCTTTTTAAAAAAGGAGAAAATGCATTAAAAGCAGGTGACTTCGAAATTGCAGCAGAATATTTCGCTCAATTTTTAGAAGCAAAACCCGATAATCAGGCTGCGCTGTACAACCTGGCATTGAGTCATTATAATGACAGCAATCCAAGATTGTGTTTAGAAAACATAAAGCAGATCAAATACTGGAAAAAGCAAAAACGCTTATTGAGCCTGGCGGTGTGGTGTGCCTACAATTCGGAAATGAAAGACAGTGCCCGCCTGTGGTTAAGTACTGTTCCCGATGGAGAAAAAAATGCCGATATGCTTTTGCTCAAAGGCCGATTATTACTCCCGGAAGATCCTGGGCAAAGCAAGCTGATTTTAGACCAGGCTTTGCTTTTAGATCCCGGATTATTGCAAACACTCTACTATCGCTCAAAAGCCAATTTAGCATTGAATGATACCGCTGCTGCTCTCAAAGACCTAAATATTTTGCTTACCCATCGCAAAGCAGCAGAAGCATATGGCTTGCGCGCAGCTATCAAAAAAAGCAGAGGAGATACAAAGGGAGCAATGGAAGATTACCAATCGGCTTTTGATTCCGATCAACAAGTACAATGGAAATATGCGCAATTAAACCTGATGACAGAACAGGGAAATTACCGGCAGGCCAGAGAAATTGCTGCAATTATTGAAAAAGATTTCCCCGAAGAGCAAGCTAAAATCCAGCCCATTGAAAATAAACTCATGTATCTCGATTGGATCAACAGTTATTGGCTGTATGGTCTTTTAGCTTTAATACTGCTGCTTTTACTGCTCTTTTTATTCCTGTTCAGGAATTGATCAGCTGATAACTTTCTTCCCCAAATTTTTCCCGCAAATAGTAGATGCTGTGAGCAATCCGCTTAGAATTGCAGCTCCAATTCCGGCAGTTACAATATCCTGTCCGGTAAGGAAAAGGTTTTTTATCGGAGTTTGTACACGCAAAAATTTCAATTCAAAACGATCAGGACTGTGCGCAATACCATAAATTTCACCGTGCTGATAATTGGCAAAATGCTTTGTGCTCAATGGCGTTGACAATTCATAGGTATCAATCTTGCCTTTGAGTTGTGGTTCAAAGCGGTAGAGCTCTTTAAGCATGCGTTGGGCAATTTCTTCTTTAAATGCTTCATACTCAGCTCCTCGCTTTTTCCAGCGGGTGCCTTCCCATTTTTCAAACCACTCATAAGGGGCAAAACCAATTATCTCAATGGTACATCTGCCCGGAAATCGATTGGTAAAATCCGGGTCTTTTGCACCCGGAAAAGAAATATAGGTCACCGGAAATGGCGCAGCAGGGTCTTTTACAAAATTCTGCAGATTTTCATCGTGATTATAATTGTCAGGATATATCCAATAATTGGCTTTGGGAATTTTCAATTCTTCGGCTGTATGCTTAAGTCCGATATACAGGCTCATGTGCGAAGCAGAAGGCCGTACTTTATCCAATTGCTTTTTCATCCCGTTTAGCTGCGCAATTTTTCCAGGTATTAATTTTTCATAAGTGTTTTCAATGCCGGCATTGCTCACAATTTTATCTGCAAAAATTGATTTGCCATCTGCCATTTTCACACCAACAGCTTTGCCCTTTTCAATAATGATTTCTTTTACCTCTGCATTGCTGAACATTGCGCCATCTGCTTTTTCAATTACAGGCAATATGGTTTCTGCAATTCTGCTCGAACCACCTACGGGATAGTAACCTCCATTGAAATAATGCTTTACAACCATTGCATGCATAGCAAAACTGCTTTCAGAGGGAGTCAATCCATAATCTCCGTATTGACCTGTCAACACACCAATTAGTTTTTTATTGTCGGTGATTTCGCGCATGACTTCCAAAGTTGTTCTGCGGGCGTATTTCAGGTATTTTCTGCGCATAAAATAGCCAAATAAAAAACTTAGCCATCCGGGAAGAGCCTTTTCTTCATAAAAGCTGCGAGCTGCTACTGAAGCTTTGTACACGGTTTCTGTATATACATCAATTGCTTTCTGATCTATTGCATCGGGAAAATATGTTTTAAGCTTTGCTTTAAAATTATCGACTCCTTTTACCAGTTGGTACTCTTTATCTCCAAATACAATACGGTCATATACTTCTCCCATATCTGCCCATTCCAACTGCTCATCTGTAATATAGTCAAAGAGTTTGCGCAATGCGCGTTCCTTTTTTTCTACATTTCCTATGTAGTGGATACCTACATCCCATTCGTAATCTTTTCGGGTAAACATGTGTGTAAAGCCACCCAAAGTATAATGTTTCTCAAGGACCAGGACTTTTTTACCTTCTTTGGCCAAAATAGCTGCTGTGGACATGCCTCCTAAACCGGAACCAATTACAATTACATCGTATTTGCCGTTTATTGGTTGTTGTTTGTAAGAAACACCTGTTCTCATTTGTGCTTGATTAAGCCCCTGAAAATAAGGATTTATATGGAAATGAATTTATCTCAACTTAAATATAGCGCATTGGGCCAATTACTATTGAAAAATCCTTGGTAGGGTATGAATATTTCCTTCAAGTGCCAGTTCTGTATTTTCAAATACTTCTCGACATTCATTCTGCAGTGGAGTCAGGTCTTCATAGCGGCTTGAATAGTGGCCAATCAGCAATTTTTTGACCCCGGCTTTTTTGGCTATTTCTGCCGCTTGAACTGTTGTTGAGTGATAGGTTTCCAGTGCCCGTTCAGCTTTGTCTTTTTTAAAGGTGGCCTCGTGGTATAAAATATCCACTCCTTCTATAAATGGAATGATCTTCTCATTGTAGGCCGTATCGGTACAATAGGCATATGTTCTTTGTTGAGGTGGCGGGTCGGTCAACTCATCATTGGGGATGCGCTTGTCGTTTTTGTCGATATAGTCTGCCCCCTCTTTTAACTTGATGTACCATTCGTGTGACATCTCCAGTCCTTCAATTTTTTCTTTGTTGATCTTTCTTTTCTCTTTTTTCTCCTTAAAAACAAACCCGCAGCAAGGAATTCGGTGGATCATTTCAAGGCTCCGCACTTCAATTTCTTCATCTTCATAAATCAACAGTCCATTTTTAGGTACTATTTCCTGGAATTCCAATGAATAATTCAGCGAAGATTTTGTGTGGCTGAACATGGTCTCAATAATCTCCTTGAGTCCGGGAGGAGCAAAGATCATCAAGGGGTCAGTTCTCCTGTTGAGATTGAATGAAGACAAAAGCCCCGGAAGCCCATAGAAATGATCTCCGTGAAGATGGGAGATAAATATTTTATCAATTTTTGAAGACTTTATTTTGTACTTGTTGAGCTGAATTTGCGCAGCTTCCCCGCAATCTATAAGTATATGATTGTTGCGAATGTTTAAATATTGAGATGTAGGGTATCTGTTTTGGGCAGGAAGTGCAGAATTACTCCCCAAAACAGTAAGCTCAAATTGCATCTAATCCTTGTTTTCTTTCAGGCCACGTTCCAGTTCTTCCATTAAAATATAATCAACTGCCTCATCAATTGTAGGGAAGATATTTAAAATAGAATCCAGTTGAGAAATTTTCACAAGTTTAAGCACATAGTCATTGAGATTAACTGCGGCAAAGGTGCCATTGATGTTTTTGCACAATCTGTTGCCGATCAATATTGCGCTAAGACCGGAAGAATCAACAAAAGTAACTTCTCCCAAATCCAGAATAATATTTTTCACACCACCCGCATTTAAAATCACCAACTCGGATTTAAGCTTGGGAGCGTTTATTGTGTTTAACTTTTCATCTTCTAATTTGAAAAGCGTGTATTTCTCTTTTTTTTCGAATGAAAACTTCATATCCTGAGATTATATTTAATTAAGCACTGAGCCTAAAATAAAATTTTTTTGTCTTTGAGCAAAGCTAATTATTATTTAAGCAATAATAAACGCAATTTTACTAAATTAATCCCCTAATTATTAAGTTATAGGATAGCGTTTGCTATTTTCATGTTTAATTGATTACTTGAAGGATCAAATGTAGAGGATCATTTATTGATCATTTTGATAAAAATTTTGTTGAACAATTATTATGGATTCTAAATTTTCACCCAGAGTTAAAGAAGTTATTTCCTTTAGTAGAGAAGAAGCACTGCGTTTAGGCCATGAGTATATCGGTGTAGAGCATCTATTGCTTGGGCTTATTCGTGAAGGAGATGGATTGGCTATTAAGGTATTGAAATCTCTGGATGCGGAAATTCCGCTTTTGAGAAAAAACATTGAAGAAACGATTAAAGATAAGATCACTAAAACAACTTATCATTCAGGGACTTTGCCCCTGACCAAACAGGCAGAAAAAGTTTTAAAGATTACAGTATTAGAAGCCAAACGGCACAAGAGCGATACCATAGGTACTGAGCACTTAATGCTGGCCATTTTAAAAAACAATGACAATATTGTCACTAAAATACTTGCAAAATTTAATGTGGATTATACTACATTTAAAGGAGAACTTGACTTTATGAAACACGATATCACAAACGAACTGTCAAATGATCCCGGTGACGAGGATTTTGACGAAGAAAAACGCAGTGCTTTCGGTGGATCATCATCTGCTAAAAAAGGAGCTACAAAATCAAGAACTCCAGTTCTTGATAATTTTGGCAGAGACATTACAAAGCTTGCTGAAGAAGACCGCTTAGATCCAATTGTAGGGCGCGAAATAGAAATTGAACGTGTCTCTCAGATTCTTAGCCGCAGAAAAAAGAACAACCCAATTTTGATTGGTGAACCCGGAGTTGGTAAAACAGCCATAGTTGAAGGACTGGCTCTGAGAATTATCAAAAGACAAGTTTCAAGAGTATTGTTTGGCAAACGCCTTGTTATGCTCGATCTGGCTGCGCTTGTTGCCGGTACTAAATACCGCGGACAGTTTGAAGAGCGCATGAAAGCTATAATGAACGAACTGGAAAAAAACAGGGATGTCATTCTTTTCATTGATGAGATTCACACCATTGTTGGCGCAGGAGGAGCAACAGGCTCTTTAGATGCTTCCAATATTTTCAAACCTGCATTGGCAAGGGGCGAGTTGCAATGCATAGGAGCATCAACCCTTGACGAATACAGGCAACATATTGAAAAGGATGGAGCATTGGACAGAAGGTTTCAAAAAATTATTGTAGATCCACCATCTGCTGAAGAGGCCGTTACAATATTGACCAATATCAGCTCTAAATACGAGGAGTTTCACAATGTGACCTATTCACCTGAATCAATAAAAGCTTGTGTAAGTCTGAGCAATCGCTATATCACAGATCGTTTTTTACCGGACAAGGCCATTGATGTAATGGATGAAGTGGGCGCTCGTGTTCACCTTAAAAATATTTTTGTTCCCAAGAATATTCTCGAACTGGAAAAACAGATTGAAGAAATAAAGCTGGAGAAAGTAAAAGTAGTCAACAGTCAAAAATACGAAGAAGCAGCAAGGCTCCGCGATACAGAAAAGAGATTGCTGGAAGATCTTGATACAGCTAAAGCTCAGTGGGAAGAAGATTCCAAAACAAAAAAATATCCAGTTACTGATGAAGATATTTCAGAGGTAATTGCTATGATGACCGGTGTTCCTGTAAAAAGAGTAGCGCAAAATGAAAGTATAAAACTCTTGAATATGGAGAAAGACCTGCGCGGCTCAGTAGTTGGACAGGATCATGCGCTTACTAAAATCACCAAAGCTATTCAGCGCAATCGCGTAGGGCTAAAAGATCCTAAAAAACCTATTGGTTCATTTATATTTTTAGGTCCTACCGGTGTTGGAAAAACAGAATTGGCACGTGCACTTGCGCGCTACCTTTTCGATACAGAAGATGCTTTGATCAGAATTGACATGAGTGAGTATATGGAGAAATTTTCTGTAAGCCGACTCGTTGGAGCGCCTCCCGGATATATTGGCTATGAAGAAGGTGGTCAGCTTACTGAAAAAGTGAGAAGAAAACCATACTCTGTTATTTTGCTGGATGAAATAGAAAAAGCACATCCCGATATTTTCAATATTTTACTGCAAGTATTGGACGATGGTGTTTTAACAGACGGACTTGGAAGAAAGGTGGATTTCAAAAACTCACTTATTATCATGACTTCCAATATCGGAGCACGCCAATTGAAAGATTTTGGAACCGGAATCGGATTCAGTACCGGAGCGCGTCAGGCCAATGAAGATGAACAGGAAAAAGCGGTAATCGAAAGAGCACTGAAACGTACTTTTGCCCCTGAGTTTCTAAATAGAATTGATGATGTTGTAATCTTTAATTCACTCAAAAAAGAGGATATCATTAAGATTATAGACATTGTAATGGATGATGTTTATGCCCGATTGGACAATCTGGGTTATAATGTGAAGCTGACAAAAGCTGCAAAATCATTTCTCGCGGAAAAAGGTTTTGATCCACAGTTTGGAGCACGACCATTGCACAGAGCTATTCAGAAATATTTGGAAGATCCCCTGGCCGAAGAAATTTTGAATAAAAAAATCAAAGAAGGAGAAGAATTTCATGTTGATCTGGATAGTGATAAAAAGGCTTTGAATATCTCTATAAGAAAACAAAAGGCTTCCTCACAAAAAGAAACTCAGTCTGATACAACAGATAAGAAGTAATTGAAAAGCGGTGTCTATTTATTAACTGACACCGCTTTTTTTTATTTCTTGCGAGAGCTTTTAAGCGATTTATTCATCTTTGTTGACCGGATTATACTTCTCTCAACAGCGTTCTGAATGCCACAAATTTATCTTTAAAAAGTGCTGTATGCTCTTCCTGTAGTGCTTTGGCAAAATCATTTTTGTAAGTGAAATAATCCGTAATGTTTTGCAAATGGTATTGAACGGAATAGGTCACGCCATCCTGTTCATCTTCTTCCATAATTCTGTATAGTTTATGGCCATGGAACAATCCTGTATTTAACATATCTGGGATGTGTTTCTCACGCATAAAAGCCAACCATTTCTGGTGAACATCCCACTCTATTTTGATCGTAATATTATAAACAATCATTTACAGTTGATCTCCTCTTAATTTTCTGAAACGCTTTCTGGCTTCTATAAGAAAAATACTCTCTCTAAATTCCAGAATAATTTTTTGATAGAGTTCCATCGCTTTTTCGGGCTGATTGAGCTGATTCTCGTATAGCCCGGCCAAATTAAATAAAGCATTGTCTAAAAGCAGGTTTGTAGGATCAGACATTTCCAGCATTTTTTCATAAAAATCTTTTGCTTGGGAATAATTCCTACGCGCTTCACTGATCTCTGCTTTTTTGTACAGTATATCATCTTTCAAATTGTGATCGGGATAGAAATAAGTAATGGAATCGAGCAAATCCCATGCTCGGTCGTGTTTTTTCTGATAAGAGAGCAATTCAGCCCTTGCATACAATTCCATAGGATGTGCGGAGGTGTCCAGTCCCATATTGTCCATTATAAAAACACTGAGCTCGATGGCATCATTGGAAATAAGGTCTGAGGTGGCTCCTTTTAAAACGCTCAATTGTGTTTGCGCCCAGCCAAAATCACCGATATAATAACTGAGTTGTGCATTTTTATAGCGTGCCAATTCACCAAGCGGTTCATCGTCCATAGATTTATCTACCTGTGAATAGAGCAGTGTAGCTTCCCATATTTCCTCTTTCATTAGGTAAAAATCACCGAGATCGAGTTTGCATTCTGCTACCAATTTTTTATCGATTTGTGGATTGTTGATCAATTCTTCAAGCATGCTAATGGCACTATTATAATTATCCATGTACAATGCATGTAATTGTGCTTTTTGCCGAAGAGTCTTGGCAGTGTTCCTGTTCAGTCCAAATTCATCGAGAAAAGCATCATAGGCCTGATCGAGTTCAAGCAAATCATTTTCATTGAAATTACCTGTTGTTATTCTCTTTTGGCGAGTTTCCAGCATTTCCTGTTTGGCTGTTAAGTAATAACGGCCTGAACTGCCTTTTTCTAAAACATACTCATAGCAATCAATTGCAGCATCGTATGCTTCTTGTTTACTGGCAGCACGTGCTAAATTAATCATGCGCTGACCATTTTCATTGAGTCTTTTATCGAGTGCACGGGCCTGTATAAATGCTGCTTTAAAATTGTCTGCCTGGGTGAAATACCAAATCAGCAATTCTGTATACACTACAGCAGAGCCACTTTTTTGAATACGTTCAAGTAAGGCTGTTTTTAATGCTTCGGAATATTCCGGAGATTCCAGGTGTGTTAATAATTTGCTTTCTACTATCTCTTTATTGCCGGAATTAAAGCCTAAATAATTCAGATAATGAGGAATTGCCTTTTGAGCCTCCCTATTGTTTTCATATGCTGAAGCAAGTTCCATGCTAAATGAGTGTTCATCATTTCGAAGGGCTCTTGCTTTTTCATATGTTTTAATTACATATTCCCATTCATTGTAGCGAGAAAAAGCATTTGCTATTTGTACAACATGGCTATTATCAGGTTTTAATTCATCAATAGCTTGCTGAAATACCTGGTTGCCTTTTTTTAAATCCCCTTGTTTTTTGTAGAGCATCCCAAGATCAATAATCTGACCGTATCTCTCAGGAAATTTTTTAATTGCCTTTTTTACAATCTTTTCTGCTTTGTCAAATTCTTTGATCTGAATGAGTGCATTAAAAAGGTAATTGTAAAATATAGTGGAGGACTGATCTTCATCATAGAGTTCTTCAAATACTTCAGCTGCCTTTTGAAATTCTCCGTTTTGGTAATATTCAAAAGCAAGGTTTTGCCGATTGTCTTGTTGAGCAAAGGTACTACCTGCAATAAAGCAAATCAGTACTAGGGTAAACAATGTCCGGTAAATAAGGAAGGATATTTTTATTGGTTTTAGCATATTATTTTAAGAGGGCATTCATTTTACAGATTCTGTATAAAGTTAGTTCAATTGATTAAGAAAGCTATAACTATAGCGGATAAACGCGGTGTATAAAAACAATATTGCCCAACTGTACGAGTCGGGCAATGATTGTTTTAAAAGAATGAAATGCTTATGAAAGCCTGAATTTAATGGGGACAACATACTGCACTTTCACGGCCTTTCCCCTTTGTTTGCCCGGTGTCCATTTGGGCATTTTTTTCACATGTTTCAGTGCAGCTTCATTTAAAATTTTATCTGTTCCTTTTGCTATTTGCACACTTGTTACATTCCCCTCTTTATCTATCACAAAGCGAATAAAAACCGATCCTTCAATGTCATTTTCTTTCGCAATTGCAGGATAGGGGATACTCGCAAGGTATTTAAGCAATGCTTGCTCACCACCAGGAAACTGAGGCATATCTTCTACTACTTGAAATATCTCATCTTCATTAACTTCTTCCTCTTCGATTTGCTCTGGCATTTCGATTTCAGTATCTTCCTCAATCTCTATGTCGATCTCAATTTCTTCCTCGATAATTTCTTCATCTTCTACCACTTTAATTTCTGGTGGTGGAGGAGGAGGTGGCGGAGGTGGTTCTCGTTGGGTTTGTGGTGGCTCGATCTCAAATTCATCCAATGCCACTACTTCTCCAAGAGACTTCACTTGCTTTTCATAAGTAGTCCAACTAAAAGCTAAAATCACAAGGCCAAGTGAAAAAATCAATCCTACTCTTAAGAACAGGCCGTGGTATTTGTTGAGGTTAGCCTCTTCATATTTTTTTACAAATACAGACTGACTCTCAGGTTTACCCTGGTTTTCTTTTATTATATCTTCAGTGGATTTGCGGTTAAAAAAGAGCTTAATGATGAATACCATTAAGAAAATAACCGCTATCAAACCTCCCAGAACTGCTAATATCGGTAACATATCAATGTTCGAATTTTATGATAAATGAGCTTAAAGATAAGCATTCCGTTTAAAGATGCGTTGTGAAGCATGAAAATATCACAACTTACTTTATAAAGTTACAATTCTTGACACAGTACTACAAACGCAATAAACCAGTGATAATTATCGAACCCTGGTTTTTCTTTAGATTTTGCGGTAAACGAATGCAAAAATCAATACTCCTACCATACAACCTACAGTATTTGCCAATATATCAAGCAACTCAAAAGATCGGTTTGAAGTAAAGAGATGCTGAATTAATTCCATCAAAAAGCCATAAAGAAAAGCAATTGTCACAGCGTAGTATTTTACCCTATAACTTCTGTAGCTATATACAAACTGCTTGTGCAGTGCAATTTTCAACAAGAAGCATAAAACTGCATATATAGAAATATGCACGATTTTGTCAAATCCTTTGAAACCGGTCTCTGGGATTTCATTGCCAGGTAATATAGCACTGAACAAAATCAACAGCAGCCAAATAATTACCGGGGTGAAATGCCTTAATGAAAAAATCAAAAATAGGGGCTTATGCTTCTACTAAATCCTTGTAGTCGGTCGCACTTAATAACTCATCTAACTCATCGGTATTGGATAACTCTATTTTTATCATCCAGCCTTTATCGTATGGAGATTCGTTTACATCTTCAGGAGTGGCTTCCAAATCCTCGTTAACAGCTACTACTTTTCCGGAAACAGGCATATACAAATCAGATACTGTTTTTACTGCTTCAACTGTGCCAAAAACTTCACCTTGTTCCAGTTCAGTATCTAAAGTTTCAATTTCTACATAAACAATATCACCCAATTCGCGCTGTGCAAAATCAGTGACACCAACAAAAGCCGTGTTGCCTTCAACTCTTACCCATTCGTGTTCTTTGGTGTATTTTAAATTATCCGGAAATTCCATATTGCTTTTTATTTTGCCGCTAAATTACTCGAATTTTTGGTCTATGAAAAATTATTGTGCTAAAGAGAAGCGCAATGTAATACCTGCCTTGGTATTGGTGATTGGATATGAGGCTGAAGTAGCTGGAATAGTACGGTTTCTATCGAAAAACAAACGAATATTGAGTCGCTTATTTATCACATAATCTATTGATGGCGATACCCTGATGGTTTTCATGCCTTGTGTAGGTTGAGAAATATCCTGATCGAGTATATAATTGGTAGTGACATTATCACGAATACTGAATTCAAAATTGAAATTAATGTCATTGTTAAGAGAACGCTTCTTGCCGCCAATCTTAAATGGTAGTGTCAGGCCTTTCATACGATAGCCAAAGCTAAAGCTGAACTCTGTAGTATTTGTTTCGCTAAGGCGATAGTCTATCATGCTCATACTCAGACTGCGCGATTTTTTATAATCGAAGCGTGTGGTAATATCATTGGCCCAGGTAATATCTATTCCAATTAGAGGAGAAAATTGTTCGCTTATAACCACCTGCGCAATGGCCAATTGAGGATTGTAGTTGTTAGATAGCGTATCGATAACAGATGGAGATAAATAACCGTCCCCTTCATAATTAAGGTCTGAAATATAACCGCTTAGAGTGAAATTGGAGTTATAACCGTGTGTAATGTTTACATTCTTAAAAATGTTTTCAAAAAGTTTCATTCTGCCCAGTCCATTGTATGTGACCCGCCAATTGGGCAGTGGAGTTTGTTTAAAAGGATTGAGTTTAACTTCTTCTGTATTCTTGCCGGTATAAGCTGCTATGAATGCCGGAATTATTACATCCTGCGAATAGGGGCCATAACCTTCTTTGTAGCCCTGCGAAGATACAGTGTCGTTCACAGGAACGTATTCTCCAGTTGAGTAGGGGTTTTCGTCTCCTATTCTTTGAGATACAGGCCTGCGGTAATTTTCCAGATTTTCAAACAACTCCTCGCTGCTTTTAAACATTGTACCAATAGCCATGTAAGTAATATTGTAGCTTCCTGAGGTCATTGGGTTTAGGTGCTCATAAGGCCCTCCTTCAAATTGTCGCTTGAAATATTCCGAGAAATTTTCAGATTCGGTTTTAGATAGAGTCAGGTCAACTCTAAAATCCCGGAATGGCTCCAGGGTTGCTTTTATATTTAGGTTTTTAGATATGCTTTGTGTGTATTGATAATTCAAATTTGTGTCAGGAGTAATCCAGCCATCAGAAGCAGCTTCATCCAGCCACTGTTGATTAGGTTGGTAACCAAATATAAAATCGGCTCCCGGTTTATCGAATCCTGCATCTTGTCCCAGAAAACGCGTTTTTGGCAAATAACCCGGCAATGTAGTGGAGCGATTGTCCGAATAATTTACTGATACTCTTTTAAGGGCAATTAATGGCCGTATAAATGGGCTTGCATAGGGGCTTTCAACGGGTGTTATACGTTTTTTGTCTTTGCGCAATTTTTTTACTCTTTGTTTTTGAGTGCGCTTTTGTTTTTTCAAATCTTTTATTTTGCTTTTTTTATCCTCTTCATCTGAGCGTTTCATTTCTTTTATTTCTTCCTTGGTATCACTTATTTCATCTTTGGTTTTTTCAATGTCTTTATCAATACGATCTTTTCTTCTGTCATTGGCCTCTCTTTTCTTATCTCTTTGGTCGGCTGTTTCGTTGGTACGTCTACTTGAATTATAGGGTTTAAGTACATTCCATTTATTGTAGAGATTTTTAAAATTTAGATCTCCGTTAATCTGTACGTTTTGTGTATTGGAGATTGTATTCCCAAATGGGTTTTCAACTATTTGCCCGTTGACATCGCGCACAAGTCGGCCCGCCACCCATGTGTAACTTGTGTTATATGATGCTCGAATTTGCGTCCAATCCAGCATAGGTATTTTATCAATAGGTGCAGTATAGCTCAAATTGGTAGAGTGGGTATAATTGGTAGTTCTTCCAAAACGGTAAATATTACTCCATACAGAATCCTTTTTCACTTCAGCATCATCTCCATCAAATGCTCCGGGAGGTTCATCTATTCGTGCATTATTGGCGGCAGTAAAATCAAAACTAAGGGACTGGAAAGGATTGTATTTTATGCCATAAAAACGGTCCCAGGTAAAGTATTTGTCAAATGTAGGGTCAATAGCTATTTCTTCACCACCTATTTTTCGCAGCTGTGTTCTGCCAAATTGCCTGTTGAAATCTGTGCTAAAACTCAGGTTTGAAGGGAAGAAATTGACGTTTACATCTTTTATAATATCGAGCCATTTACTCCTGGATTTGATGAGTTTTTTGAATGGATACAGGTACTTGGTCTGTGGGGAGTGATTGTAACCGAGCGAACCCCGGTATCTTTTGATCACATCGCTTTCTGTCAATGGGTCGCTGCGTTGTGTGATGGTATATGCATAAGTAAAATTCAGGTTTTCAGGATCGTAAAAGCGGGGTTGGGCTTCTTTTTCTTCAGGCCCCATATAGCGCACATTGGTAAAATTGAAACTCTTTATTGTGATAATGTCCTGTGTTGTTCTTTTGTAGTCTCGTGCTTCATCATTACCTAAGAGGTTTAGTTTGTCGCTAAGCTTTATATCTAAATCATATGGATCGTATTCAGGAGTTGAGAATGACTGGGATATACTGGCATAAAAAGGTAATCTTAGGTTTAATTTTTTAGGCAATAGCTTGCCGAGTTCAAGATTTGTGGCAAAGTCATATTGCCAGAAATTATCCCTAAATCGCTCCTGAACCTGCTGCTCAAGCTGTCCATATCCAATGGTATGCATATTGGCGGCCACAACGATATTACCCAGATCAGCCAATTGTGTTTCAGCACGTCCCATTGCAGCCCAACCCCCTCCATCTTCAAAACCTTCAAGTCTCAACTCATTAAACCAAACTTCCACACATTTTGTAAGCCCATCATCGCCTGTTTCTCCTGTTGCTTTAGGGTTTCTGATACCGAGCATTATGCTGCGTACTTTTCCAATATCAGGATTTCCAACTATACTGATATTATTTCCTTTTGAATCGGTAATGGTATAGGGAGATGTGGTATTGACTGTATTCAAATTTCGAATTTGCTTGACCAGCACCAGGCTGTCAAGATTTATATTTAACTCATTGTTATCTGGCCAAATGAGGTCTGCATCTTGATCACTCACCCCATAATCTGTTACTTCAAGCGGGATTTCATATTCGTAATAATTGCTTTTAAAATCCCGCCCAATTCTTATAAAAGCGGTGAGATCACCATCTTGCAATTCGGGTTCACCAACAAGTGACTCGGCATGCACAAACATTTTGAGCCGCTCATAAACCCTAATATCAAGATTCACATTTTTAAATACAGCACGTGAATCTCCATCCTGTAGATCACAGATACGAACCGATAGCGATTGCTCATTAAGTAAGGCGGCAGTATTTTGTGTTGCAATATTTTGCTCTCTCTGAATGCCTTCGGGTAATACATATGGAATTGGATCGCGTTCAGAATTTTCCTCAATATTTACAGCAGAAACATTGAAAAGTGTTTCGTCAAATACATCATCCGGTACATATTCTCCCGGCTCGAGCAATGAATTCAAATACCTTCTCCACTGATTTCTTACCAATTCCAAACGTGCAAAGCGCATTACTACCGGTTCATTGAAATCGGTCATAAACATTCTTATAAATCGAATAGAACGAAAGTCCTGTATTGTTCCTACTTTTTTATCGTATTCATTAATGGGGATTTTAAACTGGTACCAGGTAACTGTTTCCGTATTTCCATTGGCCAACCGCACAGTTGCTTCTGTAGTATTGGTAATATAGGAATCTCCCACTTCCATTCCGGGAAATATGGGAACGCGATACTGAAAATAACTTTCAGTTTCATTCAATGTATTGTCACGATTCAGGTCTTCAGAATCGGGCAAATTGGTTTGGGCTGAGGCAAAATCACCACCCTGGGAAACAGGAGAGTTGCCATGTGGGTTATTAAAATCTTTATAACGATCAATAATAGGCACTTCTTGGTCATCAAAATTATCATCTCTATAGTAGCGATAATTGTCACTTGAAGGATCATCCTGTAATTGTTGAAAGGCATCTGCATTCAGTACATTTTGTACATCATTCAAAAAATCTGAATAATGCTCCCTTTCATCACCATCATTTAAGCCATCATAACCAACATCCTGATAGGCACGTGCATCGGGGTCATTATCAAAGGCATTTACAATAGGCTGTGTTCGTGGCACTCGGCCCCAAACCGTTTCGTCCATTCTGGAAGGATCGGAAGGATCTGTAAGTCCGTTTTCATAAAAGTAGCGATTATCTTTGAGCGCATCTTCTGAAATATTTCCAAGGTTGAAATAGAGATCCCCTCTATTTCTGTTTAGGGAGTCATATATAAAAGGATCCAATACCCAAAATTCAATGAATTCAATATTGGATTGTTCAAAATTGCTGTTGTCGATATTGCGCATTACGCCAGCCCAACGAGTACTTGGATCTTTTAATTTGCCATCCGGAGCCACTCCTCTGGAAACTCCCGGGGCTCCATTTGCTGTACTTTCAAAATTATAAGGGCCTCTTTCCTCGGGATAATAAGCCATATCAAGTGTTACAAGATTGGAATTGAAACCCTGGGTAGGGTTTGTAAATTGTGGAAAAACTTCCGTTTGCAACACTTCTCGCACATAATGATTGGATTGTAGGTCGGAATTGTCTCGGATATAATCCGGTGTGCTTACATTGTTTCTTAGGAAAAGCGGGTCAATATTGTACCAGGCTAATTTTGCGCGATTGTAATTGTATTCAAGCTCTCCTGTTCTTGAAGCTTCGGGAAAAAGCTCATTGCCTCCCGGCCCTGTTGCACCTTCAGGTGTACTCGCCAACTTCCAGTTGTTGGCCGGGAATTTCAGGTCATAGGCACTTCTAACACCTTCAAAATCATCAACATAAACGGTTCCTTCATCACCTATCGCTTTGGAGTGTCCGGGTTTGAGGCGCGCCATTTCACCGGCAAGCGTAAAAGTTGAAGTTTGTGTGGTTTCATAAAAAGGCAATTTATCAACAAGCCAGGTCAGAAATTCTGATTCTGTATTGTAGTTAAAGTCAAAGCCGATGATTGAATTGGAAATTGGGTCGTCACCTACATTTACTTTTTGCGTGAAGGGTCTTTCTTTCATATGCATGAATGTGCTACCGAAGGAGAGCTTTTCATTCACCCGATAATCCAAACGATTGCCAAAAAGACTTTTTTGTTGAAATCCGAAAAGCGCATTGTTTTCGAACTGTACATTTACCGGTGCTCCTGAATTGAGAATTCCTTCATTTAGAATTTTCACTCTTCCGAGTTGATAATCTACATCATAATCCTGCCCTTCTACTAATTGCCTGCCACCGGCAGTAACAGTAACCGACCCCTCAGGAATATTAAAGGCTCCCAGTGAAATTTCTGAAGACACACTGGATTTATAAGTTCCCGAAATCACATAGCGATTAAATTCAGGGAATTGTTGGGCTATAATTTTGGTAGAATCATACAATAAATCATAAACGTAGTTATTCGCCAGGTCTTCTTCGCCCGAAGCAAAGGCATCTCTTAAATTGTCGCCAAAAGGTTCAAGCACAGGAAAAATGATCCGTCCATTTTGCGGGTTGATGGTAACGCCCGGATAATAATCAAAAATACCATCGGGCTGCGGGTCAAGCTGATTGTTGAGATTGTCTAAGTTTAATACGCCTATAAGTGGTTTGCCCTGTAGGCTACCTTCAGGGATATATCTTTTTTCACCTCCTCCGGGATCTTGATAAAGGACATTGAGTTTAAAATCTTCCGAATTGATCTGAAAAGCCCCAATGGAGTATATGTTTTTCATCATCAAATCCCACATGGGCTGTGTGGGCGCAACAGTAGTGCTTTTCAATAGTTTTAAAAATAATATCTTATTTGGAGAAATCGAATCTTGTGGCAAATCCTGTCCAAACTCACCTACTCGGTGTACTTCTCCATTAAAAGTATATTCATAAGCTACGGCCAAAACATCATTTGGATTGAGTTGTTGATTGAGTGAAATATAACCCAGTTGGGGATTAAAAGAATACTCAGATTGAGTAAGTTTCCTGGCATAAGTTTTTTCAAAATCCAAAGAGTTTTCCAAACCAAAAGCTGGAGAGGATAAAACTCTAACCGAGTTGTCAATTGACCTGGTTGCAGGATCGGCATTTAGCTTGCTGTACAAATCATTTGCATAGTTGTCTGCCTTATCGGCTCCGGCTCTAACATTTATCACATCGGGACGCGCAATTCTTTCCGGTTCTCCAAGATCTTGAAATGCAACTACATCCCGCACCCCGTTTTGTGTAACTCCTCTGCTGTTTGTTACCCATACTTCTACCCGTGTTACATTGTAAAGGGAATTAATGTTGGGTAAACTGGATAAAGCCTGATTGTAACTGTCGCGAAATTCCTGCGCAAGGAAAAAGTGCCGGTTTTCATCGTAATCATCAGCAAAAACTTCATATTCCTGAATTTGTGCACCATCCTGTATACTGAGGTTTTGCGACTGGGATTTTTGCTGAGAATATACCGTACTGATGGTCAATCGGCCAAATTGAAGTTGGGTTCTCACGCCAAAAAGGCTTTGAGGGCCATTGATGAGCGAGGTAGGTAGCGGGAAGCTTACATTTCCGGCCTCTATCTTCTTAATGATATCATCTTCTTCGCCTTCGTAGTTCAGGTTTATTTGATTGTCGAAATCAAAAGTAGCTTCAGTATTGTAGCTCAGATTGAGTTTTAGCTTATCACCGATTTTTCCAACCACATTCATATTGATGTTCATGTCGAAATCAAAACCGCCCTGCTTGCGCTGTCTTTCTGTGAGTGTTGGATTGTCAATTTTTTGGACATTCCCGCCAAAGGTAATGTCAACATTTCCAGAGGGTTTGATGTCAATTTTTGTACCCCCGAACAA
The DNA here is from genome assembly GCA_040877935.1 of Chitinophagales bacterium. NCBI lineage: Bacteria > Pseudomonadati > Bacteroidota > Chitinophagia > Chitinophagales > Chitinophagales bacterium. The sequence continues at coordinate 8,827 of JBBDNB010000021.1, read as the reverse complement.
TCGATCAAAAAAGCTGTTATCAACATAGAGTTCAGGTACAACTCCCTCTTTTTCGACAAGGTTAATGGCTTCTGAGCGTTCTTTCCAGTAATCCTGTTGAGCTCTTTGACTTTCATACCTGCGGTATTCCTCAAAGGTCATGTAACTTGGGGGGCGTACATTTTGCCCATTGATGGTTTCAGTAAGAATGTAGCGGTCGGTTTCGGGGTCGTACTCTACATTTTTCTCAATAATAGAAGGATCATCAACTGCCAGTGTATTTCTATCTTGATCACTCATGAAATCTCCATCACGATCTTGCATGGGGTATTGCAGTTCGGGGGGTGGTGTTTCTTCTTCCTGATTTTGTTCTTGCTGTTGTTGTGTGGTGTCTTGTTGCAGGTAGTTCATTACCGGCCATAATATACCGGCCGGCTCACGAGCATGAGTAGCCGTTAGTAAAAACAGAAAATAAACAATCCATTTAGCCTTTAATATGTTGCTATCGCTCCCTGACACTAAATACCCAAATTACAATGATTTAAGGGCCTGCTTAACTATCGATTCAAGTTCTTGAGGCTCCTGGCTTCTTCCCATTACCTGATCTATGGTTTTCTCAGCCTGACTTCTGTTTATTCCCAATGCGATCAGGGCACTTAACGCCTCACTTCTCAATGTATTGCCTGAGCTACCGGAAACTTTTATGCCCGTTTCAAGCTTGCCCAATTTGTCTTTCAGCTCGAGTATGATCCTTTGAGCTGTTTTAGGACCAATGCCCTTGATTTTTTTGATAAAAGCTACATCTGAGCTGGCTATGGCCTGAATCAACTCCTCTGGTTGAGAGGATGACAATGCTAAAATAGCAGTGCTTGGCCCTACTCCTGAAATGCTGATAAGTTGGATGAACAGTTCACGTTCGCTTTCCTGTGAAAAACCATAGAGTGCCTGCGAATTTTCTGTCACATGGAAATAGGTAAATAAGGTGCCCTCTTTTTCAACCTGAATAGAAGTGTAGGTATTTAAGCTAATATTGAGGTAATACCCAACTCCATTGCAATCTACAATAACATGAGCAGGACTTTTCTGCGCATATTTCCCCCTTAAAAATGCAAACATAAACCAAAAATTTTCTCAAAAGTATATCATTAATCCGACAAGTGAGGTAGACTTATTCACAGATATTAAAAAGAGTGTGTTGTTTTTTGATAATAACCTGAGCTCTTAAATAATTATCGAGCTCAGGTTAAGCTTTAGCAAGGTTTAAAGTGCATTGTGTCAACTAAAAAGATAGATATATTAAAAATAACTGGTATAAACCCTTAATCACAACTCAACCTTAAGCCCATCATAAGCCAAAAAAATGTTTTCTGGTAAAGTCTTTTGAATATCTGCATGTTTGCCCATTTGATGACTGATGTGGGTGAAATATGCTTTTTCGGGTGAAAATTCATTGACCAGTTCCACCGCTTGATCCAGATTGAAATGCGAGAGGTGCTTTTCTTTTCTCAGCGCATTCAGCACCAGGGTCTTTGTGCCTTTTATTTTTTCCTTCTCTTCATCGGAAATATAATTGGCATCGGTGATGTATGTGAAATCGCCAATTCTGAAACCGTAAACTTCCATTTTATGGTGCAAAACCAAAATGGGTTGCCAAACAGTATCAAAAACTTTAAAGGGTTTGTTTTCAATAATATTCAGATCCACCTTTGGAACACCGGGATAGGGATTGGGCTCAAAAATATATTCAAACTGCCTTTTTAGGATTTTCAGTGTTTTTTCGTTCAGGTAAAGCGGCATGTCTGCTTTTTGCAGAAAATTGTACGAACGAATATCATCCAGCCCGGCTGTGTGATCGCGGTGGGAATGCGTGAAAACGATTGCATCTAAATAGCGCGCATCCTCGCGCATCATCTGTTCCCTGAAATCGGGACCACTATCCACCACTACTCTTTTCTTATCCCATTCCAGCATAATAGATGTTCGCAGGCGCTTGTCCTTAGGATTATCCGATCGGCAAACCTCACATTGGCAGCCCAATAGTGGCACTCCTCCTGATGTTCCAGAACCTAAAAATGTAAGTCTCAAAATAATTTTGTTTTTCCCAAACTGATTTTATCCAAAAATTCTTTTTGTGCCTGGTCTAAATTGGCACGATCCAATTGCACATTTTGTAAAATTTCTACCAAACAATTGATTTTTGCTTCCGTGTCGTAATATTTATTGATAACGATCACACGCTTACTTTCCAAAATACAATAGCCAGCATTAAAATTTCCCTTTTCGTAGCGAATGATGAAATCGCTGGACTCAAATACCGATTCCAATTTCTTTTGTGTCTTTGTGTTATATTTGAGCATCATCTAAAAGGGCAGTTTTGCCGATGTCTGATCAAAATTACAGTTATTATGTTAAAAAGCTTCTCCATTTTATTTTGCCTGATTTTTTGTTTTAATATTTCAAATGCACAGGAAGAATCAACAGAAAGCACACCGCAAATCAAAGAAAAAGAATCCATTTTTCAACCAATAATTATTGCGGGGTTCAATGCCGCACAGGTAGAAGGCGATGATATAAAAGGATATCGTAAGCTCGGAGCCAATGTGGGCGGTGGAGTTTTAATATATCTGCCCAAGGATTTTTCACTGGGTTTTGAAATTTTGTACTCTATGAAAGGCGCCCGCTCCTCCACCAATCAAGCTGTGAATTTTGGCGATATTAAAATTGACATGGATTATATTGATGTACCTATTTTTGCAAATTACACCATTGAAGACAGGTTAATCCTGGGTGCTGGCTTTATAGTAAACACGCTGGTCAGGTACAGGGAGCGGGTCAATGAAATCCCTCAGAATTATGAAGCCAATCCGCTCGCACTTGAAATTATGGCCAATGCCACTTTTAAATTTACCGATTGGTTTGGCATCAATGCTCGCATCTCTTATTCCCTTACAAATGTAAACAAAGGGAACGTACAGTTGATATCGGGAAGAAGTGTTAGAAAACGCAGCCACAATGTGCTTTCGCTTAGGGCCATTTTCTTTATCTGAAAAATCATTTTAAAATGAAAAAGCTAAAAACCGGAATTTTTGTTTTGCTGGTACTGTCTCTTTTTTTGCAATGCAAAAAAGACAATAAAAATGATGATGATGAAAACAAGGACAAAACCGATCCTTCAAAAATTGAAAACACACTGGGGTTTTCCCTGCTCAGCAAAATAAAAGGCATCTGGAACGGCCCGGTCACTTCATCCACAGCGCTGGGCAGCTATCCGGAGTGGATTATAGATTTCAGGCCGGTAGCTGAAAACCAAATTTCCTCCATGAATGAGCTGGACACTGCCAATAATATCCATATGAGTTTCTTCACGGCAAAATACAATGGCGAATACCGACTTTGCTTCAGGAATGGAGGAATGTTTGCCGGAATGACCCGTGTATCCTATTTCCTGGCAGACAGTGTTTCAGAAACTTCGGCTCAAGCTTATTATCGACTTTCAGAAATTGTTAAAGGCAGCAGCAGGGCATATACAGAAGTAGTGTTTCGCAGCGATAGTTTGATCATCCGTTCTTTCACCAACAAATACAATACACTGAACAAAGCGGAATTGCACATGACCTGGCGTGCCAAACTACAGGACAGAACTTCTTCCCAACCTGCTGTGGACCACTTTGGTTTTCCGCAAAAAACACTCGCCAAAGATTTTTCCAATGACTTTGAAGACATTCAGGAAGCCATTTTTTATTCCATCAGTGGTGGCGATCCTTATCCCGAAAGCGAACAACCCTACCTGGGAAATACAAACATCACATACAGCTTCGCTTCCAATTATACGCCCGACCCCAACAACAAGGTTTTTTTGGTGATTACCACAGAGCCTTTGATAAATGGTTTTACATTTGCTTTTAACAACATGAAATTCCGTTCGCGCTATGTTGTGCTTTCAGCCAGCGATCAGGACTTCACATTCACTTCAATGCATCCGGGCACTTATTATCTCTACGCCATTTACGATGCAGATGGCAACAATACTTTCAGCAGTGGCGATTGGGTGAGCAGTTCTAACGCTTCTTTTACACTGAATGAAAAGAGCAGCGTATCGGCCTCCACTGAAATCAATTTCACCATTCCATAAAATAACCAGAAAGCTTCAAAATTGATGCAATAATTGTATATTTGGTTAAATCTGAAAAGATTTTTCCTAACAATTTAAAACCCAGTAAATTATGAATTGCCTTAAAGAAATCAAGATTTTTACATTGGCAGCATTGCTTGTCAGCTTTTTGTTTGTTGCACCCTTGAGTTCCTGCAACAACAGTGGAGGTAACGGCCAGGAAACCGAACAAAAGGAGGAGCACCCTGAAAAAGATGACAGCGAAAAAGCCGAACACCCCAATGATCAAGAAGGGGAAGAGCATCCTAATGGAGAAGAAAGCGAGCACCCGGAAGGAGAGGGCGAGGATGAGCATCCCAAGTAATCTTATTGAAAATTTATGAATGAAAACACTGTGTTGATTAAATATTGGCACAGTGTTTTTTTCAGACTTCCCCCTACAAAACAGCTTTTCTTTTGAATGAAAAAGTTGTTTTGGCCGCAGCCGGGACATCGCCTATTTCCAGTACGGGATAGGCAAAAAAGTTGATCGGGCCAGAAGCGAGGGGTATTTCAGGTTCAATGTCCCTGCCGCTGCTCAACTCAATACGGTTGGCCGGATGCCTGCCAAAATAATAGGTGGCAAGTGCTGTGTATTTATTGCCTTCACTGATATCCACCGGCCACCATTTTCCTTCTGCATAAAATTCGGCCCAGCAATGGTATCCGTCAATTCCGCCTTCATTCCTTTCGGATGGAATGGCAGCACCTATGGAAAAGCGTGCCGGGATTTCGGCAGATCTTGCCAGTGAAATAAAGAAAGAATGAAATTCTGTACAATTTCCACTCTTTGAATCACAGGCGTGGGCAGCGTCTCCGGTGCCATATTCGCCAACTTTCCGATAGTGCATATTGTCAATGATATAATCGTACAGTGCCCTGGCTTTCATCAGATCGCTGTCGTCTCTCTTATCGCCTATGGCTTCTGCTGCAATGGCTTTAAATCGATTGTTTACCGGTAAAAGCGAAGTGGAATCTAAGTATTTTTCAGAGGGTTTTTCAGCAGCATAGGGCGCTTTCTCTTTTCTTTCAACTTCATAAACCAACTTCACGGTTTTGCCACTGTGTTCCGGTTCCAGTTCCAAATATAAAATTGAATTGGCGTATTCATCATCTGAAATAATCTTGTGTTCGGCAGGGGCCTGAATAGAAACCAACTCAATTTTTTGAAAGCTGTCGCTCTTTGCAATTGGAAGCCATAACTTAGCTGACTTGTCAATTTCGGGCAATTCAGCCTCATAATAGAATTCAAATTTATCGGTGCCTTCCACTACGCCCAGCAGGTCGTTTGAAGCCTCTTCAACGGCAACCCTGTGCCAGGTTTTGTCTTTGCGCTGCTTCCAGGTATAAAAAGGTTTTCCATTGAGTTTGTGCACTGTGGTTTGGGTCACTTCCATTGCCCCCGGATCTCCTTCCATAAAAAAATCCACATCATAAACATCACCACTTACATCAGCAAGGTCCACACAGGCAAAATGACGGTTTGGCCCCAGGTTTGATAAATATTCGGTGTGTACACGCACCAATTTTAAGCGCAGCTCCTGGTCTTCCGTATTGATATGAAAATAGCCGTCCCCTTCTTTTGTTTTTGCCTCAATCCAGTTTTTAATGCCCGCTTCGATATCTGCAATATCTACTTTGGCAGTTTTTTCTTTTTCTGTGCTTTGCTTTTCTTCTTTATTCCCATTACCTGATTGACAGGCAGTCAGGATCAGTATAATTGCTGTAATAATTTGAAGCTTTAACATGTATAATCTGATTTTTTCTATTCAACAGAATCAGTAAAGTTAGACAACTAATTGTGTAGTCTGCTTATAATCATTTTAAAAACACTTACCAATAGAGAGTCTAGCGCAGGTAAAAAACGTGAGCAAGACCCAGTATATATGTAGAATATAGAGACATTAGGATATGAGCATAAAAATCTTTGTTAATACAAAACTTCTCTTCCATATAATAAAAGCTGTAGGATTACCGAGTTCAATGTACTTTTATTGCTCCAGTGGTGTAACCCTCATTATTCATTTGAAAAGTAATTGCATAATTTGACGAATAAAAATCAGTAACGTATCGTAAAATTGAGAAAACCAAAGTGGTGATTTTCATTGTCAGGGTTTGACTGAAATATAATTACACCGTTGGAGCTAAACAAGACTGCATGTCTTTTTGTATATTTATCAGCAGAAATAATGGATAGTTCCATCTAATTTATAATTTTAAGCGTGGCTAAGACAAAAGCAGAAAAAATAAAAAGTGATGCGCTCTTTGAAAAAGAGTTTTTCCCGCATATTGATGCCTTGTACAATTTTGCATTTCACCTTACCTATAATGAGGACGATGCAAATGACCTGGTACAGGAAACCTATTTAAAAGCATACCGCTTTTCGCATTCCTATGATGAAGGCACCAATGCCAAAGCCTGGCTTTTCAAGATTTTGAAAAATGCCTTTATCAATGAATACCGAAAAAAATCCAAACGCCCAACTCGTGTAGATTACGAGGATATTATCCACTATCACGATAAGGAAGATGATAAAAAAGGCAGCGACAGCCAAGATATGCGCCAGGATTACTTCCAGGATATGTTGGGCGATGAAGTTACCCGCGCCATTAATGTGCTGCCGGTAGATTTCAAAACTGTCATTCTGCTTTGCGATATAGAGGGCTTTACCTACGAAGAAATAGCCAAAATTATAGACATCCCGATTGGAACCGTTCGTTCCCGCTTGCACCGAGCCCGAAATATGCTTAAAGATCATCTTATGGAGTATGCCAAAAAAATGGGTTTCAAGACGGATTAAGCACAATAAAAAAACAAAATATTTTTTTGTTACATTCATGCTGTTCACCGATCTTTTTGCTTATGTTCCGCTTCTGTTTGCTTCCTGCACTTTTACTTTCTGGAATTTCCCTAAATTTTATTCATGCTCAAACTCCTTGTGACCGTGCCAATGCAAGAACCGTTTTGGATGCTAATAACGCGCGGGTAAATTTATCCCACCTCAGTTACTTCTGGACTAAAATAGACACTCAGTTTGGAGATCCAGACAATTTTGAAATGAGCGCTGGTTATGAAATACCCAAATTACCTGAGGGCAGTGGAAACGATGTGCATTCAATTTTTAGCGGAGGATTTTGGATAGGTGCTTTGGACAAAGATGATTCCATTCGCCTATCAAGAACCATATACGAATATGAAATTGAAAACTTTTGGGCAGGCCCTTTGAATTCAAATGGAAAAACCGACCTAAGTATTTGCAATGCTTATGACAAATACTGGGAAACCAGTGATACGGAAGTTCAGAAGCAGATAAATAATTACAGGTTTTCCAATTATCAAGACATTCCATTGGCCAATATTCCCGAATCGGTTTTGAAATGGCCCGCAAGAGGAAATCCTTATGCAAAAGGAAAGAATGGGCAAAGCATAACAATTAATGAAGAATTGGCTCCTTTTGTGGATGTGGACAGCAATGGCGTTTATAATCCTGTAAAAGGTGATTTTCCGGATATACGGGGCGACCAACATATTTTTTGGGTGTTCAACGACAAGGGAGATACCAGCCATCCTTTTTTTGACCACAATCCACTTGGTATTGAAATACATGCCAATGCTTATGCATATAGCAGCAACAATACAGCCATTGACAATGCTACCTATTATTCCTTCAAATTTTTGGCAAAAGACACTATTGAGCTAAGGGAAATGAACATCGGTATTTTTGTGGATATCGACTTGGGTTGCTTTAATAATGATTTTGTAGGCTGTGATACCTCAAGGGATATGGGTATAGGCTACAATGGAACTGCAACAGACCCTGACTGTGCTTCTAAGGGTTATGGGGCAAATCCACCTATTACTGGAATAAAAATTTTAAAAGGACCTAAAGACAATAATGGGGATAGAATGGGTATGTCTGTTTTTAAGTATTATAATGGTGATTTTTCAGTAATGGGAACACCATCTTCTAAAGAAGACCTTTACAATTACATACGTGGGTTTTGGAAAGACAATACCACTCAAACAATTGGTGGAAACGGATATGGAGGCAATGTTCCTACTAACTTTATGTTTTCGGGCAACCCTGCAAACCCCAATGAATGGTCGGAATGTTCGGAAAATAACACCCCTGCTGATAGGCGCTTTATAATGTCCGTTGGTCCTATGGATTTCATGCCGGGCGAAGTGAAAACAATGGACATTGCAGTGGTATGGACACGTCCCGATAGCTTTCACTGTGGTGATTTTAATTCCACTATTGGGGCTGCTGCCGATCAGGTACAGGCATTCTGCGATTCCGTAATAGATGTACCAAAAGAAGTCCCAGTCGTGTCTTCCATAAATGAAAATATGAAGGGCGACCCATTCTCCGTTTTTCCCAATCCTTTTGATCAAAACATTAGGGTTCAGGTAAACAAGCCTATTGAAAATGCGCATTTGACCCTTTTGGATATTTCGGGTAAATCATTGAAAAGCCATACATTTTCAAATCTTGATACTCAGATTGAAATTCAAACAAGTGAGATTCCACCCTGTATTTATTTCTTGAATTTGTTTGAAAATGGAAAATCAGTTGGAGTAAAAAAGCTGATAAAAACAGAACCTTAAAAAACAAGTGTTTTTTCAATAAAACCAGTAATAACAATATTTAGTGTTTGGTCGAGACCTCCAATCACTATACTATCATTGAATTTCTG
>JBBDNB010000020.1 GCA_040877935.1 Chitinophagales bacterium | reverse complement strand
GCAAATGGACTTTGGAAAGAGCTTCCGCTGGTCGCTTTCCCAAAGCCCGCAACACATAGTTGCCCCAGCCCAAAAGGATGCCGCTTCCATCCCTCACGCGGGTTTACGTTTTTTAATTTCATATTCGTTGAGCCTAGTCGAAACGAGCAGGTTAAAAGGAAAAACCTTTAGCAACACCTACTGACGGGTTTTTTGCAGCTATTTAGTAGCCGTCAGACAGTTTTTACTTTTAAAACGTAAAGCGAGGACATTGAGCGCCTGCCCGAAAGAATTCATTCTGGCGGGAAGCCGAAATGCCGGGTTTGAAAACGGAAACGAGGTCATTGAGCGTCCTTGCTCCGCTTCCAGCGAGCAAGGGATTGGAATGCGTCTTGCATTTTTTATACAGTACTGACAAATAAAAACAAGTTTGTAACTTGAAATAGTGGTTTGTTTTACTTGCTTTCCTCTAATCAAACTTTACTCATTCTCCAATGCGTTAAATTCTAAGCAACTAAACCTAATGTTTCAAACATTAGAAATTGTGATTTTGAATTTATTTAGGATTTAGAAATTAGTATTTATTAAAAATAATACCTTTAGTTATGAATGAATTTTTTACTTCTCGCTTTATGAAAAATAGAGTAAGCTTACTTTTCTGTTTTGTGGTTTTCTTTATAATCAGTGCTTGCCGCTGTAAAGATGAATATTGCCGGGGAATAAATAACCTGAACACCATTTATTTACACGGTTTTTCAGAAGAAGAGATCGACTCGGTATCTATTTATGTGTATGAGTCAAGTTCAAATTTCACAAATCCGATTGACTCATTTTTTGATTTCACTCAAAAAGATTTCAATGAATACTATCGTGTTTATTTAAATGATAAAATTGACATCGCTAAGGAATACAAATTAATACTCAATGGTACAGGTGAATCATACGCAATAACTGATTTTGAAACGGAAGAAAAAGGCTGTGGTGAATGTGGTTTATTGGGAAATAGAGATAGAGATAGAGAAATTTATACTGACCTTGCATCTTATAAAATCAATGATCAGCGAAGCACGGATTTTTTAATTAGGGTTTACAAATAGGGAGATATTTTAATGGGTTATGATCCATTGGGAAAACAAAAAACCACCCCAAATTCAATCAGGGTGGTTTTATAAATGTGACTGAAAAATTCAGTTTTACATATGCTTCACGATCTCATCGCCAAATTCAGAGCATTTCAATAAAGTAGCACCCTCCATTTGTCTTTCAAAATCGTAGGTCACTCGTTTTGAACCAATGGCACCTTCAATGCCTTTCACAATCAAATCAGCAGCTTCTGTCCATCCGAGGTGTTCCAACATCATTACGCCAGAAAGTATTACAGAAGAAGGATTTACTTTATCCTGACCCGCATATTTTGGAGCAGTTCCATGGGTAGCCTCAAAAATAGCATGTCCTGAAATATAATTGATGTTTGCGCCCGGAGCAATTCCAATTCCACCTACAGCTGCTGCCAGGGCATCAGAAACATAATCGCCATTCAAGTTCAATGTTGCAATCACTGAATAATCAGACGGACGAAGCAAAATTTGTTGTAAAAAAGCATCTGCAATCACATCTTTTACAACTATTTTATGACCATCTTTCTCAAATTCCATCCAAGGGCCACCATCCAATTCTGTAGCACCATAGCTTGTTTTCGCTAATTCATATCCCCAATCTCTAAAAGCCCCCTCCGTAAACTTCATAATATTTCCTTTGTGGACCAATGTCACTGAAGGTAATTTTTTCTCAATTGCGTAATCTATGGCAGCTTTTACAAGTCTGTGGGTTCCTTCCTCAGATACAGGCTTTATACCATAACCGGCAGTCTTGGGAAATCTTACATTACTATATCTTTCAGGAAATTTATCCTTTAAAAAGTCTGCAAAAACTTTAGCATCCTCTGTTCCTTTTTGGAATTCGATTCCGGCATAAATATCTTCAGTATTCTCCCTGAAAATCACCATATCTACTTTATTTGGTTCCTTTACCGGAGAAGGAACACCTTTAAACCATCTTACGGGACGAACACAAGCGTATAAGTCCAATTGCTGACGAAGAGCAACATTCAAAGAACGAATACCACCTCCAACTGGAGTTGTAAGCGGTCCTTTTATTGCAATGAAATATTTCCTGATTGCATCCAATGTTTCATCAGGTAGCCAAGATCCGGTTTCATTGTATGCTTTTTCGCCTGCAAGTATTTCTTTCCATACAATTTTTCTTTTGCCACTGTAAGCTTTTTCTACAGCAGCATCAAATACATTTTGAGAAGCAGCCCAAATATCCGGGCCGATACCATCGCCTTCAATAAAAGGAATAATAGGATTATCAGGCACTCTTAAAACACCTTTTTCTTTTAGTTCAATTTTTTCTCCACTCATATCAAAAATTTTCTGGGATAAATATTTATTTCAATCACAAAATTACCATTTTGCTTATCATCTCCTAATTTTAAAAAGTACAATCAATTCCAAAACACATTGATGTATAGTTTTAATTGTCCAGGCCGATTTATTATAGGGATAAAATCAATGCTTTGTTTATAAAGGAAATAGAGTGGTAGTTGTTTTGTCTTTTTAGGATAATTTGTGATTTCTTATCGAGTTTTCACTACTTTTTAAAAAGCTAAGTGCTTAACGTTTTTTAATTTTAAATTAGAGCCCTAGATTTAATCATTATGCGCGACACCCATTTAGATCCTGATTTTGACAAGCTTAGCGAAGAGGAAAAGCAACTGGAATTACAACTGCGACCTGTTCGTTTTGATGATTTCAGTGGTCAGAGCAAAACACTTGAGAACCTGAAAATTTTTACCCAGGCCGCAAAATTGAGGGGAGAAGCGATGGACCATGTTTTACTACACGGCCCACCCGGGCTTGGGAAAACTACGCTTAGTCATATTCTTGCACAGGAACTGGGAGTGGGAATTAAAGTTACATCAGGGCCTGTACTCGAAAAACCTGGCGACCTTGCTGGTTTGCTTACCAACCTTGAACCCAAAGATGTTTTGTTTATTGATGAAATTCACCGTTTGAGCCCTGTAGTGGAAGAATACCTCTATTCAGCTATGGAAGATTTTAGAATAGATATAATGATAGATTCTGGCCCCAGTGCGCGAAGTGTGCAAATAGAATTAAGCCCATTCACCCTTGTGGGAGCAACTACCCGGTCGGGACTTTTGACAGCCCCCCTCAGATCTCGTTTTGGAATCACCTCACGAATGGAATATTACACACCAGAAGTACTTCAGAAAATTTTAAAACGCTCTGCTCACATCTTCGAAACTGAGATAACAGACGATGGCGCACTTGAGATTTCTCGAAGAAGCCGCGGAACACCCCGGATAGGAAATCTTTTGCTTAAAAGAATCCGTGATTTTGCAATGATCAAAGGCAACGGTATTGTCGATCTTGAAATATCAAAATACGGGCTTGAAGCACTTAATGTAGATGAACACGGACTTGATGAAATGGACAATCGCATCTTAAGTGCAATTATCTCAAAATTTTCTGGAGGACCCGTAGGGCTTACTACAATTGCCACAGCAGTGGGGGAGGAGGCAGGAACTATTGAAGAAGTTTATGAACCCTTTTTAATCCAGGAAGGATTTTTAAAGAGAACACCTCGTGGCCGACAGGCTACTGAAAAAGCATACATTCATCAGGGCAAAAAATTCCCCGGAAATGAAGGAACACTATTTTATGAGTAAAAGCATTGTGATAATGCGAACTACTAAACTTTAGTAAAATAACTTCAGCAATCGCATATACAAAGTCATCCTTGCAGAATGGCTTTACTCTGCAATGTACGAACCATTTAAGCATATAGCTATGTGTTCTATGTGCCTATGTGGTTTATCTCTTCAACAATGACGTGCTAATGTTTTGCGAAATTTATTTTGCTGATTATACTTAACCGTATTTGCGTTCAAATTCTTTCATAACATCTGTCAAAACCTTCACATATTCCAGGGGGATACAATTATATAAAGATGCTCTGAACCCACCAAAAGAGCGATGCCCTTTGATGCCAATAATTCCGTGAGAATTTGTGAAATCTATGAATTTGTTTTCAAGGGATTTGTCTTTTAATTTAAAACACACATTCATAAGGGATCGGTCTTCCTTCCTTGCAGTTCCATAATATAGATTGCTTTCATCTATAGTGTTATAAAGTAGTTTTGCTTTTGCTCTGTTGGTTTTGTCAATTCGTTCAATACCACCATATCTTATTGACCATCGTAGAGTTTCTAACACTATATATATAGCAAGTACAGGAGGAGTATTAAAAAGTGAATTATTCGCAATCATGTTTTTATATGAAAGCATAGGAGGAAGGCCTTCTTTAGCCTCCTGAATAAAATGCTTTTTAGCAATAACTACAGCAACACCTGCTGTCCCTAGGTTTTTTTGTGCGCCAGCATAAATCAGGTCAAAAGCATTATAATCAAACTTTCGCCCCATTATATCAGAAGACATATCAGCTACTATAGGAATCTGGCAATCGGGAATACCTGAGTATTCTGTACCATAAATGGTATTATTACTTGTAATGTGTAGGTATCGCGCATTTTCGTTTGTTATTTCTAATTCTGGTATACGAGAGTAATTGTCACTCTTTGAGCTGCCGGCCAATTTTACTTTAGCAAAACGCTTAGCTTCAACAATTGCTTTTTCAGCCCACCTTCCAGTATTTGCATAATAAACACAGTCATTTGTTCTTAAGAAATTAAAAGGCAAAGTATAAAATTGAAAACTTGCCCCTCCTTGCATAAAAAAGACTTCACTATCTGAATCAAGCCCCAGCAATTCAGACAAAAGGACTTTACATTCCTCTATTACAGATTCAAATTCTTTAGACCGGTGGGACAATTCAATAATTGAAAGTCCACTGTTTTCAAAATTCTTAATCGAGTTAGAAATCCTTTCTAAAATCTCTTCATTTAGATGAGACGGCCCGGCATTAAAATTGTACTTCATTTTTTTTTCTTAAAAATTTCCGTGTCAAAAATGCTGATAAATAAGGACTTGTAATAGCCGCAAGATTTTTTTTTCGAAAACTCAATCTTTTTTTGAAAAATGATTTGGATGTTCGGAAAACTTGTCGTTATCTTTGTGTCCGCTTTTGGCGAATAGGTCATTAAAAATGACAAGCAAAAAGCAAAAGTTCTTTGATTTAATGTAAGAAACAGCATCAAGTCTAGCGAAGATTATCAAACTTTTTTTACAACGGAGAGTTTGATCCTGGCTCAGGATGAACGCTAGCGGCAGGCTTAATACATGCAA
>JBBDNB010000019.1 GCA_040877935.1 Chitinophagales bacterium | reverse complement strand
CACAGAATTATATCAACATCTTTTTTGTTGATATCCAACCCTTGATTCGCATTATAATTAGACACAACATTTAAATGAAAGTGTTTGTTAAAGCCGATGAGTACCTAACATTTTATTTGAGTAGAATGCTCCACAAAAATTATACTGCCTAAAAGTTTCAATGAAAATCAATAAAAAATTTAAAACTTCACTGCGTATTCCATTACAAGCTGTAGGGCTGATGTGGCTGGTAATGCTCAATTCCTGGATAATGGACATTAATCTTGTTTCTGCCGGGCTTTACCCAAGAAGCCTGAATGGTTTGATAGGAATCATAACGGCTCCCTTTATTCACAGTAGCCTGGAACATTTAAGTTCAAACAGTTTTCCCCTGATCTTTCTGGGAACCATGTCCTTTTATTTTTATCCGCGCATTTCCAAAAGAGTGATTCTTATCCTGGTATTCCTTGTGGGGATTCTTGTTTGGCTTTTTGCCCGTCCCTCCTACCACATTGGAGCCAGTGGTATTGTCTATGGGCTGGCTTCTTTTATTTTTTTCAGCGGAGTGTTCAGAAAAGACATTCGCTCTTATGCACTGAGTTTTATTATACTCTTTTTGTACGGTGGAATTGTAGAAGGATTGATGCCCAATCAATTTGGCGTTTCGTGGGAATCGCATCTGGCGGGTGCTGTTTCGGGTATTGTTCTGGCTTTTATCTATAGAAATACGGATCGACCAAAACCGGAAGTAGAATTGTACACCGCTGAAGAAGATAATGAATTTGAATACAAGTACATCCCGGAAGATGAAGAAAAATAGACATCAGGTAATTACTAAAGACGGAAGCCCTACCCTATTTGTGCCTGAACTGGATGAACATTATCATTCTGTTCACGGTGCATTGCAAGAATCAAAACATGTATTTATTCAAGCGGGACTCCATGAACTGCAAAAAAAAGGCTTCAGAAACATTAACATTTTTGAAATGGGATTTGGAACTGGCATCAATGCCTGGCTGAGCCAAAAATTTGCCACAGATAACAAGCTAAAAATCCGCTATGAATGCATAGAAGCTTATCCACTTGATATAGAAGAAGCCCAATGCATTGCAGAAGGCTTAATTGCAGACCAAAGTGAGCAAAAGGCATTTATAGAATTGCATCGGGCAGCATGGGGCAAAACAAGTGTTATCAATGAAAATTACACTTTACTGAAAAGAGCAGAAAAACTGCAGGACTATGCCATTGGTGAAAAAGCAGAACTGATCTATTTTGATGCATTTGCTCCAAGTGCACAGCCCGATTTGTGGGAAGCTTTTGTATTTAAAAAAATGTATGCGCAATTAAAACCAGGTGGTATATTGGTTACATATTGTGCCAAAGGAGTGGTGAAAAGAACATTGAAAGCTGTAGGTTTTAAAGTAGAATCCATTCCGGGACCGCCCGGAAAAAGAGAGATGACAAGAGCGCATAAACCCTGAAATAAAAATAGGCAAGTTACTTACATCGCACCGCTCAACCACCTACCCTTGCTACCTTCCGGTCCTGGGGGGATTCAGCAGGAGCTGGTCGTGTAAGACTTGCCCAGTGCAAAGGTAAGCTTTATTTGCTGCCTGCAAAAGTGTTTTTAGAAAATTTCCCTGATTCTATAGCTTTTAATTAAGCCTGTATATTATTTATATAACAATGTATAAGCATGCAGAAAAACAATTCATCTTTTTGCAATTTCTATCAATTGCTTGTGTAGTTTTCTTATTTGAGGTATCAAGACATTTTCACCATCATTATGAATGATATAATCTGCCAGCTCATTTTTGCGTTTTTGCGGCCATTGTTTATCCATTCTTGCCCGCACCTCTTTTTCACTAACAGCATCTCTTTTCATCACTCTTTGAATGCGCAGTTTTTCAGGTGCATCAACTACTATAATTTTATCCAGTGCCTTATAACTGCCTGTTTCAAAAAGTAAAGCAGCTTCTTTAAGTGTGTAGGGATGGCCGTCCTTTTCCATTTTTTCCTGCCAGTGCAATGCATCTTTACCTACAGCGGGATGAACAAGTGCATTCAGTGCTTTTAATTTTTCAGCATCATTGAATACAATTTCAGCCAATTGCTTTCGGTTGAGGTTTTTGTCATTGTAGATATTATTTCCAAAAAGGCCTTTGATTTTCCCGATTAACGCTTCATCTGTTTCCATCAATGCCTTTGCCCGCTTGTCTGCATTGTAAACCGGCACGCCAATGGATTTGAAGATATTGCAGACCGTTGTTTTTCCGCTGCCAATTCCACCCGTAATTCCTACTTTAAGCATTCCTTAATTGTTTTTTATTCCCCTTTACTGGCTTATCATTCATTTTATTTGTAAATAATAAAATCCACACTTTCAGGGTGTATTTTGTATTTTTTGATGTAAAGTGGTGCGGATTCCAATTTCAGATCAATGGATTTTTTTTCGGAGAGATTTACATCTTTAAAATCGGCTGTAATTTCATAGTACTCATCTTTTGATTTCTCGTAATTGCTTAAGCCTACCTGGTAGCGCAATTCTACTTTTTTAGGAAAAATAATGATTTCAGTGTTTTTGGGTTGGTTGAGCAATTTTACAGGAACAGTAACTACCCCTTCAGTGAACTCTTCCACAACCAGTAAATATTTGATTGTATTAGGTTCGGTAACTATTTGAATTGAGTCAGGATTCTTAAGGGGAATATAACCTTCAGCTGTTTCTTTTAGTTTGTTCAGGATTAATGTATCAGTAGGCCAAAAAGAAATTTCGTTTACCACGGGTTCAGCACCAATAATTTTAACTGAAGTAGGCTGGATAAGGAGTTCTTCTACAGCATCATATTGATTGGCAAAACTGATGTCTGCAATAAGTTTGACAGGTACTGTTTTGCTGATTTTTTTTGAAAAATGAAGCGGAAGGGTATCCGGTCGAATATGAATTGCTTCATAACCTTCTTTCAGCGAACTGTTGATAAAAGCGAGATTTTCATTGGTGCGGATTAAACTTTGATTCTGGAAATTATCAAGCGGAATATCAATTTCATTGTTTTGCAGGATCATGGCACTTAGCAAATTGAAACCCGTAGTTTTTACCGTGATTTCAATTTCATTGTTAAGCGGGATTGCAGGCAGGCGATTTTCAGGAAAAGAGGTATAGTTGACTTTGAAAGGTACTGTGGCTGTATAAGTTTTAGACAATTTGGTGAGAATGAAAAACAAAACAGCTATACCCAAGCATTTGATAAGTATAGCTGTATTTCCGGAAAAAAAATTCCCCTTTTTATTTTTCAAAATAATTTAACTTATTGATTCTGGTTTTTACTGTATTCAAAAGAAACTACAGATTTTTCCACAGTAATTCTGCTGTTGTGATCTACTTCCAAAGTAACGGTATCGTCACTAATCTTATCCACTTTTCCATGTATTCCACCGGCAGTAACCACCCTATCCCCTTTTTTTAGGCTTTCCTGAAAAGCTTTCTGCTCCTTGGCTTTTTTCGATTGAGGGCGAATCATGAAAAAATACATGACTAAAAGAATGGCTCCCATGAAAATAAAAGTGGGCAAGGCACTGCCTTCCCCACCCATTTGTAATAACACTATATTGTTCATGTAATTTTTTTAATTTATGAACCAGGTTGTACCTGGATACTTTGTTGTTGTGCATTAGGATCGCCCAGTACTTCTGTTTGAATATTTAATACAGTTTTCCCTGGGTCAGTATTGGCAGTAATGGTAACATTTTTGCGTTGCATACCATTTTTACCTTTAGAGTCGTACTTAATTTTAATTTCACCTGTTTCTCCCGGAGCTATTGGTTCTTTTGGATAGTAAGGTACAGTACAGCCGCAAGATCCTTTTGCATCAGAAATAATCAATTCATTTTCTCCTGTGTTGGTAAACATAAAAGTATGCTCAACAACATCTCCGGCTTCTACCTGTCCGAAATCATGATCGTAAGAATCGAAAGTGATTTCAGTAGTGGGACCTTTAGCTGCTTCGGTTTCTGAAGCGGTATTATTGTTGTCAATCAAGTCAGTAGAAAGATCTTTTTCAGTTGTTTCTTCCTCAGTGGCCGAAGTTTCTTCTGAATTGCTGCTTTCATTGTTGCATGCTACAAAGCTGATTAATGATGCAGCCATGATTAATAATAATAGGTTTTTCATTGGTTTTTAGTTTTTGTTTTATGGTGTGAAGGTAAAAAAAGTAAAAATTGATTTCAAAAGGTATGATGTAAAGTTAACCTAACTTAACAGACCCCGACCGCTTTTTTTAATTTTTTTCTCCTTTTCAAGTTTTTTTCTGAGCCGGTCTATCACTCCGTTTACAAATTCATGGCTTTTTGGTGTTGAATAGAGCTTAGAAATATCTATATATTCATTAATGCTTACTTTTACGGGGATATTATCAAAGTGTAAAAGTTCGCACAGAGCTAATTTTATAAGGATAATATCGAGCCGGGCTATACGCTGTATGTCCCAGTTTTTAAGCTGTGGTTTGATCAGTGCTTCAAAATCCTGATGATTGTTGCGGTAATTGTTCAGTAAATCTATAGCAAAATCCGCGTCACTTTTGTCGTATAAACGATCAAAAAACACACTGTTTTTCATACTTTCAGGGGTTTCTAAAAGATCAGTCAACCTGTACCTCACAGAAGAGTTGTCTTCATCAAAATAGGTGAAATTTTCTTCAAGGTGAGCTTGATAACGTTCATTTGTAAGCATAACATCTTTGTACAACTTCAGCAATACCTCTTTTTCAACTTCTTCACCCGATTCGAGCATATAATTTTTATAAAAATCAGTTTCGTGCAACTGCCTGAACAATTCCCGTATAATTCCTTCATCTATAAACTTAGCGAGCTTGTTGTTTTTTACATAATTGTTGAAATGCTCATTTTCTTTGAGTTCAAGCACAAAAGGATGCTGCTCAATTTTGGTGTAGTGGCGTTCTTCGAGGTCTAGTTTTATATGCCTGGATTTGATGATTTCCGCATATTTCAGGCTAAAATCTGTGATCTCACATATTGTCAAAAGCTGATAGTAAAAAAGATCAAGGGTTTGCTTCAGATTTTTTCTTAGCACTTTTTCTGCTGAATACAGGTCTTGTGTTGCTCCCTGATCGGTTGCATAAATAGTTTGCATTACTTTAATTCGGATACTTCTTCGGCTTAACATAATATAGTACTTGCGCTCTGTTTTTTATCTTACGGCCCTTAATTGCGCCACAGATTGAATTCTTTTTTTAGCCAGTAAGAAGGCTGCTTCGTGTGTTGTGATCTTTAATTTTTCTGCTTGTTCGAATATAGACATTGCTTTGTCATATATTGATTCTGTGAGGCGATAGGCATAATCCCTGTTGTAGGGTTTGATGTTTACTTCTGCATAACAATTGATCACACCACCGGCATTGATCAGAAAATCAGGAGCGTATAAAATGTCTTTGTCCACAAGCATTTGTGCATGAACTTGCTCGTTTTTTAATTGATTGTTTGCTGCCCCTGCAATCACCCCGCATTTTAACCGGCTGATACTTTCATCATTGATACTTGCTCCAAGTGCACAGGGAGCGTAAATGTCAATATCCAAATCCAGGGCATTTTCAAGTGCAACTACTTCTGCTCCATATTTTTCAGCAGCAGCTTTTAGTTTTGCTGTATTCACATCGCAAATGTAGATTTTGGCATTTTCCTTTGATAAATAACTCAATAAATGTGAGCCGACATTGCCCACACCTTCTACAAGTATTTTGTATTTGCTCAAATCATCACTGCCGAATTTCTTTTTTGCTCCTGCTTTGATACCCAGATAAACTCCATAGGCAGTTACGGGAGAGGGATCTCCGCCACCACCGAGAAAATCGGGCAGTCCGGCAACAAATTCTGTTTCCTGGCTGACATACTCCATATCCTGAATACTTGTGCCTACATCTTCCGCTGTGTAGTATTTTCCATGAAGACTATCGATGAACTTTCCATATCTACGCCACAAAAATTCATTGGATAGTTTTGCAGGGTCTCCAATAATCACGGCTTTTCCACCACCAAGATTGATACCGCTAATCGCATTTTTATAGGTCATGCCGCGTGAAAGCCGCAGTACATCTGTTATGGCATCGGCTTCATTTTTGTAATTGTAAAAGCGTGTGCCTCCAAGCGCTGGCCCTAATGTAGTATTGTGAATGCCTATGATGCATTTTAATCCTGTGGCCTTGTCCTGACAAAAAACAAGCTGCTCGTGTTCATAATTGTTTAATTGATCAAAAAGACCGTTAGTTTGTTGGACTGAAGTAAGATTTTCCGAAGCTGTCTGCATAGTTTTGATTTTGCCCTGGATTTAATAAAAGCTTATGAGGAATAAAGTGTTAAACTTATTTGTTCTTTAATTTCCACTCATTAATAAAATGATTTTCTACTGTCAAGAGTTTAGCTTCTTAAAAAAGAACAAAATAAATTCGCCAAATTTGCGAAACCTTATTCTGCAATAAGCTCCGTGAATCAAATTGCACTGCAAAACTAATCATTTTTGAATAGCGCATGAAGCTTGATTCACTAATTAAATTTAAAAATCAAGCCAACAGAATCCCTGGCACTGCTGTTAGGGTAGTTGAATTGTAAAATCATGAAGCACCTTTTCTTTTTTAATAAATACTTTAGGAAGTATAAATTTCGTCTTTTATTGGGGATACTGTTTGTTAGTGTTTCCAATTACTTTGGTGTTTTGTCTCCACGTATCATTCGTTATTCTTTTGACCTTGTAAAGGAAAACATTGGTTTTTACCGGCTTTTTAACGGACTCTCAATCCAGGAGGAATTTTATAGTGTATTTGGCACAGCACTGATGTTTTTCGGACTTATAGTTTTACTTCTGGCAGTGCTCAAAGGGCTTTTTATGTTTTTTATGCGCCAGACTATTATAGTGATGTCGAGGTTTATTGAGTACGATCTTAAAAATGAAATTTACCGACACTATCAATTTTTATCTACTGCATTTTACCGAAGAAACAATACGGGTGATTTAATGTCGCGTATTTCTGAAGACGTGTCAAGAGTACGTATGTACCTAGGTCCGGCTATTATGTACAGTATCAATCTTGTGGTGCTGTTTGTGCTGGTAATTAGTGCAATGATAGCGGTAAATCCCAAATTGACATTTTATGTGCTTACACCGCTCCCTATTTTGTCCATAAGCATTTATTATATCAATAACCTGATTAATAAACGCAGTGAAGCAATTCAGCAAAAACTTTCTAAACTAACAACTGAGGCACAAGAAGTTTATTCAGGAATTCGAGTTATAAAATCATTTGTGCAGGAAAAACAGATACTCGGTTTTTTTGATAAGGAGAGTGAGGAGTACAAAGAAAAGGCCTTGAAACTTGCACGAGTAGAAGCTTTCTTTTTTCCTATGATGCTTATGCTGATTGGAATTTCCACAATTTTAACCATATATATTGGCGGGATTCAGGTTATTCAGGGTGTGATTACACCGGGAAATGTTGCTGAATTTGTGATTTATGTAAATATGCTCACCTGGCCGGTAACAAGTATTGGTTGGGTAGCCAGCATTATTCAACGTGCTGCTGCTTCACAAAAGAGGATCAATGAATTTTTGGATACCCCCCCCGAAATTTCTTCTAAAAATCCATCTGCATTTCAATTGAAGGGAGCTATTGCCTTTAAAAATGTTTCTTTTACCTATCCCGATACGGGGATCAGGGCTTTGAGAGATATTGAATTTGAGTTGAAGCCGGGGGAGAAAATGGCCGTGGTCGGAAAAACAGGTTCTGGAAAATCCACTGTTGCTGAATTGCTGATGCGGATGTACGATGCCACTTCCGGTGAAATATTAATTGATAAAACACCTGTTAAAGATTTAAATTTAGATGCCTTGCGCGCTCAAATAGCTTATGTGCCACAAGATGTTTTTCTATTTTCAGATACTATAGAAAACAACATCAGCTTTGGCCTGGAAACTTCGGATATTGAACTGGTAAAAGAGGCTGCCAAACGGGCTTCTATTCACGATGAAATCATGGAATTGCCACGTGGCTATAATACACTTGTGGGTGAACGGGGAGTTACGCTTTCCGGTGGGCAAAAACAAAGGATTTCGCTTGCCCGTGCATTTGCCAAAAATCCTCAATTGATCATTCTGGATGATTGCCTTTCTGCTGTAGATGCCAATACTGAAAAAGTCATTTTAAGCACACTTAGTGATTTTTTAAAGGATAAAACGGCTATTATTATTACACATAGAATTTTTTCTTTGCTCGATCCTGATAAAATTATTGTACTTGAGGATGGAGCTGTAATTGAGTCTGGCACACATAAAAGCCTGATTTCAAGCAAGGGCAAATACTATGAAATGTATAAACATCAGCAGGAAGAAGAAAAAATCCAAAGCACTTAATTTTTGTTTTTTTTCAAAATAAATTAAATTGTGCGTGAATGTACTTATTCAAATGGTATTTAAAGGGTAATCACTGTGGAGCAAGACAATAATTCCAAGAACAAAGAAGGACTGTTTTCAAAAGTAATCAGAGCCGGCAAAAGAAGAACTTATTTCTTTGATGTAAGGACTACAAAGTCCAACGATTACTTTATTACCATTACGGAAAGCAAAAAGCGCTTTAATGATGATGGGTACGAACGCCACAAAATTTTCTTATACAAGGAAGATTTCAACAAATTCTTAAGTGCAATGACTGATACGGTCAATCATATCAAGGAAGAACTGCTCCCTGAATACGATTTTGATGAGTTCAATCACGATTTTGAAGATGAATCTGAAGAGTATAAGAAACCTGTAAACAAAGATGCTTCTGATAATGATAAAAAATCTACTGATGAACCTAAGTGGGAGGATTAAGTAATCGCACCCAGGAAACTAACCCAGTTTATGCAGTAGTTCATTGTTTTAGTCCTTTCAAAATATTTCAAGAAGTGTTTTCTGATTTTAGAAGCTAAAGCATAGGTAATTTCATACTATGAAAGCATTAGCGACAATAAGTCTTTTTTCTCTATTATCTTATAGCACATACAGTCAAAACTTAGTTGTAAATCCGGGATTTGAAATATACATAGATTCCAATGTAGTGACTTATCATTACCACAGCGTATTTTACGGCAATTTTTACTGGGATATCAATTTAAGCAACTCTTACGGTTGGAATCCTGCAACAAGCGGCACTCCTGATCTTTTGTCTTTCAACCATACTCAATTTTCACATTCAGGCTATTCTCATGCTCAAACTTCCATTAGTGGATCTCATTGGGAATATCCACAAGGAAGATTGATTTCAGCCTTAGAAGCTGATAAAAAATACCTGGTGCAATTTTGGGTAGCTGCAAAAATTGGAAGTAAATCACTGCCCGCTTCAGTTGGCATTAGATTCACCAACGATGAACAAAATATATTTGGCGATAACTGCTTAAATACACCTCCTGATATCGAGTGGGGCGAAAAAGATTTACCTACACAAACAAATACCTGGGTACTGCTTTCAGATACACTCACTGCACAAGGTGGAGAGCTATTTTTTCATATTGGCAATTTCAAGCCGCAGCGGGAAACTAAAATGATTATGCTGGACAGAAAAGGGAAAGGTGTTTCATTGCTATTGATTGATGATGTACTTGTCGAACCATTAATTCCCACAGCCAAAGAAGATGGGCTCGAAAATATGGATAAACTAAGCACTGGGGAAACCTTCAACCTTGAAAACATTTATTTTGAAAAAGCCTCTTACAGACTAAAAGATGAATCAATACCTGAATTAAACATGATTAAAAACTGGCTGCATAACAAAGCTGATGTGAAAATCCTGATTGAAGGACACACTGATGATGATGGCAATTCGGTATACAATCTCGAACTTTCAATAAATAGAGCAAATGAGGTTAAACAGTACCTTATTAACAATGGAATTGATTCAGATAGAATTCAGGTAAAAGGCTATGGAGCATCCCGTCCATTTTCAGAAGATTCAACTGAAACCGGCAAAAAATTAAACAGGAGAATTGAGCTGAAAATAATAGAGTAATTCAATAATAACCTGAGTTCTATAATTATATAAGCGCTCAGCTTAATAGGCAAAGGCATATTATAATCAGCCCCATAAAATTTTCAAAAACCAGAAAAGCCTGAAAACAAAAAAAGATAAAGCATTGGGAAAATAGAGAAATTTCCTTACAATCTTTTTAAATTTCCTGTTCAACTAAACAATTGATGTATGTTTTTGGAAATGACCGGAAAGCCACAGCGCGAAACTGGGTGGATAGAAGTAATTTGCGGATCAATGTTTTCCGGAAAAACAGAAGAACTCATCAGGCGACTGAAGCGCGCTCAATTTGCCAAACAAAGAATAAAAATCTTTAAACCTAAGGTTGACAATCGCTACCACGAAGAAGAAGTGGTAAGTCATGATGCCAATTCCATAGATTCATTTCCGGTTGAATGCTCTCGCGATATACTCCTGCAGTTTGGCGATGCTGAAGTTGTGGGCATAGATGAAGCCCAGTTTTTTGATGAAGAATTGCCTGATGTTTGTAATGAAATGGCCAATATCGGCATCAGGGTGATAGTTGCGGGCTTGGATATGGATTTTAAAGGAAAACCCTTCGGCCCTATTCCCAACCTATTGGCAATAGCAGAATATGTAACCAAAGTACATGCAATATGTGTAAAAACAGGTAAGTTGGCGAATTTCTCTCACCGCATCACAGCCAGTGAAGACCTGGTCCAACTTGGAGAAAAAGAACACTACGAGCCCCTTTCCCGTGAAGCTTTCGTAAAAGCTGTTGGTAAGACCGAAGAAAAATAAAAGGCAGATATAGAATAAGCAAACCTAAGGCCACATTATTCGCTTGGCTTTTGAAGGAGAGAAGGCAGTGCCCTGTATATGTATTGCAAACCTTTCCATTTCACATCCCACATTTTCCATTTCTTACATCTTACATAGATCAACGCTCGGGGCGAATGCTAAAAACCGGGACCTTACTTTCTGCAATCACTTTTCTGGCACTACTGCCCAAATTGTAAAAATCGGATTTTGAAACCTCCTGCTGTGTCATGATCATCAATAAATCGGCATCAATTTCTTTGGAATAATCCATTATGGCTTTGGGCACATTCTCGTGTCGGATCATTTTTATTTGCACAGGGATACCAACATCTTTTACCTTATCAGCAATATTGTTCAATTGCTCTTTGAGATAGCTGCTTTTAAAGCGCAATTCATCAAAATATGTAGAAATAGAAACCAGGTGAATTTCAGCATCAAAAACACGTGCCAGCTTCATAGCACTCAACACCTTCTGATCAGTTTCTTTAGTTATATCAAGTGGCAATACAATTTTTTTAAGCCTGACTTCCTCAATTGGCGTCCTGAATGTTATAACAGGCACTGTTGTTCCACTAACAACCCGAATGGCATTAGAGCCAAGAATATGTTTTTGTTTTAAATCAACATCTTTCCAGCCATGTGTCCCCATTATAATCAGGTCGATATTGTTTGTTTTTTGAAAGTCAGAAATTTGCCTGTATATCTTTCCTTTTCCAATTCGTGCAGTAATCTTGATGCCCCAGAGATCTATATTATCAGATTTGATCTCCTCCATTTTTTTATTGACAGCATCTTCAATGATCCTATCGATATTGATGATCTCCTCCAGAAAAGTATTTTGCATATAGGTTTCAATCACATGATAGAGAATAATCTCTGCATTGGAGTGCCGTGCCAAGGCTGCCGCATAATGCAGCGCACTTAATGAAAGTGGGGAGAAATCAGTAGGAACTAATATCTTGTCAATTTTGAGTTTCACTATATACTAATTGATTTTGATAAAATTGCAGGGCAAAGCTAAGATAGAATACAGTATATTCCGAAAAGAAGGGAAATTACATCACAAAAAAAGGAGATTAATAAAATGACCAGAGTTTATTCAAAATAAATCTCTGCATCGCCCCCAACCTCTTTGATTTTCAGAGAGGTAAAACTGAGCTTCTAAACCACCCATTTTCCGTGATATTGAAGTGTCAATATATTATCTTCCAAAGACCACTTGCTATTTGAACTTAGGCAATATAGAAAATTTCGCTAAATATTTTTTACAAATACATTAATAAATCTGATTTATGCATTCGGCTATAAATCAATATAATTAATTGGCAAACAACAAGTTGACTATTTGATTGAGGTCAAAAATCATTTTCTAATAAAAATTGTCCAATTTGCAATCTAAATTTCTGGGCAAACATTTGATTAGCCCACGCTGATTATGATTAATATAATTAACTGATTTTCAAAAAATGAACAATAGCATTAAAGATTCAGAATTGATATTGAACCCGGATGGATCAATTTACCACCTACAACTAAGGCCAGAAGAAATTGCTGATTTAATCTTCACGGTAGGCGATCCCGATCGGGTAGAAATGCTGAGCAAATATTTTGACCGCATTGAGTTCAAAAAAGCGCATCGTGAATTTGTGACACATACGGGCTATATCGGAACAAAAAGAATGAGTGTTATTTCCACAGGTATTGGCACTGACAATATTGATATAGTACTCAATGAACTTGATGCGCTTGCCAATATTGACTTTGACACAAAAACCATAAAAACGGATTTCCAACAATTAAAGATCATCAGAATTGGCACCTCCGGGAGTTTGCACCGCTCTATACCTGTAGATACTTTTGTCGCTTCTGCTGCCGGGTTGGGTTTAGACAGCCTCATGCATTATTATCAAATTGATAAAAAGAATAAACCGGATATTGGAGTTGAACTGCCGATTCTGCCCTATTTCTTTGAAGCCGACCAAAATTTGCTCAATAAATTTTCTGGAATGCATAGCGGTATAACTGCTACCTGCCCGGGGTTTTATGCCCCGCAAGGTCGGAGTCTCAGGTTAAAAGCAAAAGATGCCCAAATACTGGACAAGCTCCGCTCTGTGAAAATCAATGAAATGGCAGTCACCAATTTTGAAATGGAAACTGCCGGTATATATGGTTTAGCCCATTTAATGGGGCATAAGGCGCTTTCTTTAAATGCCATATTGGCCAATCGCGAAGCGGGTACTTTCTCAAAAAATCCCCAGGCTACAGTTGACCTGCTGATACAGAACACTCTGGAAAAGCTAACATCACAATAGATGTTCAACCCAGAATATGCATTAGGAAATCCCTGCTTGCAGCAGGCAAGTATTGCAGCATGAAATCACTTCAAAATCAGATACTTCGTTGCTGTTTTCAATTTCACCATAGCGATGCTATGCTAAAATTTCCAAACAGCCTGATTTTATTGTGCTTTCAAGCTTCCTGCCCGACTAAAGTCATTCAGGCGGGCATGACAAAGTCCCAATGCATAATCCGGGTTCAATCCAGAGGAAGTCGCTTCATAAAAACAAAGCCGTTTTTTTCATAGAGCAATTTGAGGGGATATTTTTTAAGGTATTTTTCCTCTTTTCCAGTCTTAGTTACGAAATATGCAGGTTTATCAATTCTGCCCTGTAATAAAGAATGTCGTTCATCAGGCGGCACACTCTGTTCCGGCAGTTTCCTGCTGTAAAAAAGATGTGCATAGCTCTTATACCCCAACACTTCCACGTATACATCCTTTCCCTGCAATGTTTTGTAAAATTCTATAGCAGCTCTTTGACTATACCCTTCTATTTTTGGCACATAAAGTGTCATAAGCGCTTGAATAATCAGTGTATTTATTATTAAAAAAAACACAAAACGCTGCCCTACATTTCTCCTTACAGGCGGCACAAATATCACTGCTAAAGCCAGTAAAAAAAACAATCCGAAAATAATCCACCAAAAGGGCCAGTAAACTTCTGCCTGTAGATTGGCCGCTGCAAAAGAATCATTGATATGTGGCACCCACAAAGAGTGATGCTGTGCAGCCAGGGGCAATAATGCAAAGGAAAGCCCAATGGGAATACCCAAAAGCAGTAAAAGTATTTTTACCCACCACTTTAGCTTCCATGCAGGGTTGGCCCAAAGATTTCTCAAAACAATAGCTGCCAGAAAAGTAATGGGAAAGTATGCAAATGAGGAATAATGAACAATTTTGGTTTTCACCAGGCTAAAAACCAACAATATCACTATCAATAACAGCCACATCCACAATTGAAAATACCGTGCATCTTCAGTTCTTCCATACTGCTGTGCTTTAGGCTGAAAAAGCAATAGTGACACCGGAAAACAACCCATCAACAATACCAGAAAATGATAATAAAATGGAGCTCCGTGTCCTGAATCTTCAGTACTTAACAAGCGCAATTGATAACTTATAAACGCCTCAAAAAACCAAAAGCCGTTTTGCATCAACTCAACACCATACCATAAAAAACTCACTGCAATCAGTAAAAATAAAAATACAGGAACATGCCAGCTCAACAGTTTCTTCCATTCTTTTTTATACAATACATACAAAAAAACGACCAGCGCAGGAACCAATAAACCTACAGGGCCTTTAGTGAGTACTGCAAGCCCTGTAAATAAACCTGCAGCAATTGCGAGATGCAATCTTGCTTGCCGAAAATACAGGGCAAAACAGAGCAATGAAGCAAACATAAAGAAATTGAAAAAGGGATCAATAATGCCCGACTTAAAATAGAAATGGGGTAAAAATGCTCCGGTATAGCAAAGCACCCAAATGCCTCCCAGGTAAACCGAATCCAGGCGTTTTCCAACATAAAATATCAGCAATAGCGTTAGTACCCCGCAAATAGCATTGGGCAAACGGGCTGCATACTCTCCTACTCCAAAAATATTCATGGCAGCGGCCTGCATCCAAAAAAACAAAGGGGGCTTTTCCCAAAAAGGCTGATAGTCTATTTGTACCCGTGCGTAATTTTCGGTAACCAACATTTCCCTTGCTGACTCGGCAAAATTAATCTCGTCCCAATCAAATAAATGTACCTTTCCCAGCGAATGCATAAACAGGGTGCTGGCAAAGCAAAATATTAATACATAGAATATAGGATTTCCCGCTTTCACTAATCAAGAATTAATATTCATCACTCGGAATTAAATCTTTTAGGTAAAATCCTTTTGATATTACTGTAATACCACCCTACGTCAAACAAGGGAGAATCTTTCATAGCCTTGTAAGTAAGAAAAATCCCGATTGGTAATAATACAAAAGTGGACAACCACATACCAGCAAAGGGGCTCATCCCTCCATTTTCCGCTATTTTTTCCCCACTCATGGAAAATACATGAAAAATAACAAAAAATATAATAGATATTAACAAGGGCATTCCAAGCCCACCCATTCGAATTATAGCGCCCAGTGGTGCCCCTATGAAAAACAAAACCAAACACGCCACAGAAAGCGTGAATTTTCTATGCCATTCCACATTGTGTTTGGCTATATATTTTCTTTTGTGTTTTAAATCACGAACAGACACTCCAATATAACTCTTTACATTTCTGGCCATACTCAATGCTCTTCTCGCATGTTTTTCTGTGACATCAGCTTTTGAGTTATTGAACAATGCAGCATATTTTTCAGGAATAGTATCAAAAGCAATATTTGCATTGGCATGCAAGGTATCGAACTCCGCTTTTTTGAAAAGAAAAAAATTACTGAAATTTCTACTGAGCGTTTCCCTCCTTTTTGCAACATCCATATACAGTGTGTCTATAGAGCTCTGCAATTGCTTCAGGTTCATCATCTGATAGTGATTTTTCCAAAAACTCTCTTCTGAGCGATCAAGTGCAAATTCTGAAAGATCAAATTTTTTCTCCCAGGTGTCAAAGGAAGTACGCAAGTGCTCGTGGGTTGATTCTTTTTTGCCATCTATCATTTCCTGATAGCGATGCCCATTGTATAGCCGCAAAATTAAATAGCGCTCATCCACAGAGGTAAACATTTCCCCTGATTCGGCAAGCAATATATTGTCATTGCCTTTTTTACTGGTCTGATCGTAAACAATGATATCGTGAATACTGCGATTGTCTTCCTCTTTTCTTCCGACCTTAATACTAAAATTTTCCAGGTCATTGTAAAACACGCCTTCTTTAATATTTAGTGCCGGCTTTTGCTGACGAATATCATAAAGCAATGCACCAAATTTTAAATTGGCAATAGGTAAAATATTATTGGAAAAGAAAAAGGCAACGAAACTCAAGCCAACAACTGTAAAAATCAATACCCGCATAAAACGAAAAAGCGATATACCGGAAGATTTCAATGCAACCAATTCGTAGTTTTCTCCCAGACTTCCAAAAGTCATTATCGAAGAAAGCAATACAGCCAGCGGCAAGGCCAGTGGAACGAATGATGCCGAAGCATAAAAGATCAGCTCAAATACAATATACCATTCCAGCCCCTTCCCTACCAGGTCATCAATATATTTCCACAAAAATTGCATTACAATAATGAAAAGTGTAATGAAAAAAGTGAGGAAAAAAGGCCCTGCAAAAGTCCTCAGTATGAGCTTGTCAATTATTTTCACAATGCTGTAATTATAAAACAGGCCAAATTTAAGGATTTAAGTGTTCTATTATTCGACTTATAAAGATTGAGTCTTTCATTTTATTACATCAATGAAAAACTCTACTATCACAGACTTTCTATTTAGTATAGAAGCTTAAGTTTTTATAAACAAGGAAAAATACTGTCACTGAATATGTATCGAGCTGAACAGTCAATTCCTTAAAGCCATCTGGTCTATACTTACCCTTTTGAAACCTTTCAAGCTACACAACGTAAAACCGAGCAATTCAATCATAAAAAGCCTCTTAATTATGAAGATCAATAAAATATTTAGCAGCTTGGTGAGTCTATTAATTTTCACACCATTTTTCTTGTTTGCGCAATCCCCAAAAAAAGCCAATAACTGGTATTTTGGTCAGGAAGCCGGATTAAGTTTTCAAAACGGCCTACCAGTATCTGTAAACAATGGCGCAATGAATTCATTTGAAGGCACAGCTGTGGTAAGTGACCATCAGGGTGAATTACTGTTTTACAGCAATGGTGGCCCCGGAAGTCCCAACAACTATTTTGGTGGTGTATGGAACAAGGCACATCAGCTTATGCCCAATGGCGATCTTAGCACTGCCGGTGGATGTAACAGCTCGCTTCAGTCATCTTTAATTGTCAATCATCCAGGAGCACCTGGAATACATTATCTGTTCACTACAGATTGTATGGAAAACAATGCTCAGGGGGGACTTCGATTCTCCGTAATAGATATGAACTTAGATGGTGGCATGGGTGATGTTGCTACAGCAGGAATAGCCATCACAGATAGTGTTAACGAATCTCTTACAGCCATCAGGCATGCCAATGGAGAAGATTACTGGGTTGTTGCCCACAAACTAAATACCGATACTTTTCACGTGTATCATCTATCAGCACGTGGCATTTCAGGGGTTACTACTTCTGCCATTGGCCCTGTAGCAGGTCCAGATGCTGGTACATTAAAAGCATCTGCAAATGGCGAAAACCTGGTTTATGCCACTTCGGATTACACCTTCTTATTTGATTTCAACAGCAGCAATGGAGAAATAACAAATGCAAGAGATTTAGGTATAGCAGGATATACCGCAGAATTTTCCCCAAATTGCCGAATGCTTTATGTAGGAAATTCTTTAGATAAGGAAATTTACCAGTTCAATCTGATCTTTCCTAACCCAGCAATTTCAGCAAATATAATTGGAACTACCGCTGCTACGGGAATTGGAGCAATGCAACTGGGCCCCGATGGAAAAATCTATGTCACAAGAATGATGTCAAGCTCTTATCTATCAGTTATTAATGATCCAAACCGCCAGGGAACTGATTCAGATTTTCAGGATTTGGGCTTGCATCTGGGAACACAACAAGCCAATGTTGGCCTGCCTAATTTCCCTAATGATATAGTGGGTGAGTGTAGAAATACTATAAATGAAGGTGATACACCGGTTTTTAATGGAAACAGATACGTTACTATCACTGATACAGCACTCAACTCAATCAATTTGGCATGGAATCCTAATGTAAACAACCATAACAACTTCAATGTAATGTACCGCAAACAAGGAACTGCACAATGGAATCAAAAGCAGGTTTATGGAAATGCTGCAAAAATTGATGGCCTAAGCCCTGCAACAAAGTATCAAATACGTGTTGTAGCTGATGCTGAAATGCCACAAAGCAAAAACTACAAAAAGCTAAATGACTTTGACCTCAGTGATCTGATTGGATACAATACATCAGAAAATGAGACTTATCCCGAAACATTTGCATCTACGCTGAGTGATTTTGAAATCTCTGTGTTTCCTAATCCTGCAAGCCAAAATACAAGCCTGGCTATTAGCAGCAGCAATTTAGACGAGCTTTATCAGGTTGATATCTTTAGTGTAGAAGGTAAAAGAGTATACAGCCGCAACAATACAATTAATAACAATTACGAACAAATAAATTTAGACCTTTCTCATTTGCCCGCAGGAATCTACCAGATATCTGTCAGATCAAATGAAATAAGCAAAAGCCAAAAACTGGTATTGCTGAAATAAGGTAAAAAAATGGGTTTTGGTTAGGATGCGCATTTCTGCTATAAAAGAAATGCGCATTTTTAATGTACCGGTCTATTCTTCTTTGTCTTTGTTGGAAAATTTATAAGTCAAACCAATGCCCAAAATTTCTTTAAACTGTGTTCGAGGGCCATCCGGATTTCCATCACCGGTAACATCAATCAATATATCATTGTCATAAATTAACTGGGTCATGATACTCGCACTAAGAAAACTGTTGATTTTCATATCAATAACTGTATTCCAGTTGATGTCAATATTTTTTCGATTTGGCTTATTGGGGTCTGTGTAATTGTTGAACAAATCCAATTTAGTCATTACTGTTACATTCTTGAAAATTTCCTTTTGAAACATAATGTTTACATAAGCACCAAATTCTGAACGAGTGGTTTTTCCTTCTTCAAGCAATTCTCCGGTAGTTTCGTCATAAACAGCAGGACGATTGCCATATGTGCCACGGTTAGCAATATTCTGATCTCTTACAAAAGTAAATTTGCCGGTGGCCGGTGAAACAAATATGGAGAGGTATTTCACAGGTTTAAAATCAATACCCGCAGAAGTCAGCAAATAACCTGGAGCCAACCAACGCGAAACCATTCTTTGAGATCCGTCATCAGGAAATTCGTAGCCCTTGGCAAATTGACTTTTGAAATTGGTGAGTAAGGTGGCGAAAATCTTCTCCTTTTTAAGTTCATAGCCATATTTGGATAGGAAATCAATTTTATCCTCATTTTTTAAATAGTCTCCTCCCCCTATTCTTTGAATACCATAAGACATATCCAGGTTATTTTCCCATTTGTGTTTTTTATGGGTATAGCTCCAGTTTACATTTCCCACAAATGACACCGCAAAAGAACTCTCCCCCCCTGCTGCCCAGTTGACAAAAGCCGATTGATTGAGATTTGCAGTTCCAAATCCGGCATATTGCCAACGCTTAACTGTATCAGATTCAGCATCGGCATCTTGAGCTGAAACTGAAATACTTAAAACACTAAGTAAAAGAAAAAGTGTTGTTAACTTGTGTCTCATAATTTTTGCTTTTAATTTAATTTGCAAAAATGTTGAAAAAAGCGACTAAAACTATTTTTTACAGAAAAATTTAAGATGAAAAACCTCGAAGAAGCATTCGATACAGTTAAAGAATTACTGAGTTTTTTAAGCGAACCCCTTTTTACTGTTGGCGATCACTCCTTTACAATTTCCAATATGCTGATCGTAATAGCAGGAATTAGTTTTGTAGTGATCCTTTCCGGCTGGGTAAAAAGTCTTTTGATCAAAAAAATACTCAAGAACCGAGTTCCCGACAGTGGACTTAGAAACACCATCGGCATTATGGTTCGTTGGATAATCCTCCTACTCGGACTGTTTGTGATTTTAGATTCCGTAGGTATAAAGCTCGGTACACTGGGCGTGCTTTTCGGAGCTTTGGGAGTGGGTATTGGTTTTGGTTTGCAAAACATTACGGATAATTTTATTTCAGGTATTATTATCCTCCTGGAACGCCCTATAAAAATAGGTGACAGAGTAGAGGTTGATGATATGAAAGGTGATGTTATTAATATTTCTGCAAGGGCAACTACAATTGTCACCAATGACAATATCACTTTGATAATCCCCAATTCACAATTTATTTCAAAAACCGTGATCAACTGGAGCCACAACGACAGTATGGTGCGTTTTAGATTTCCGGTGGGTGTCTCCTATAAAGAAGATCCCGAAAAAGTGCGCAAGGTGATGATGGATGTAATCAAAAATAATGAAGGTGTTTTAAAAGAACCCGAACCGGATGTAATATTTGAAGGATTTGGAGATAGCTCACTGGATTTTGAGCTTTTTGTTTGGACATCAAAATATACACAGCGCCCTTCCAGGCTGAAAAGCCAACTTTATTATGAAATTTTCAAAAAATTTAAGGAACACGATATTGAAATTCCTTTTCCTCAAAGGGATGTGCATATTAAAACCGAAACTGAAAAAAGCATTGTCCTAAATAAAAATTGAGATTTGGCACAGCATTTGTTATTATACCAAATAACTAAAACTAAAAGCCATGAAAGAGCAAGTAGCACAAGACCAAATGCAGGAATTAAGACAACAATACCTCATTCTTAAAAACCAGGCTTACAACTTATTGAAATCGGGTGATATAAATACCTACCTCAAAAAACTTATTGAATTGCAAAAAAGCATACACTCTAAAGATTTAAATGGAGCTTTTTAGTACAATAGTCCGGTAATAAAAATCCACTATAATTTCCTGAAATATCAACAAGGGTGTGTTTTGGCTTGCCGAGATACTTGTCGTCTTGGGCGCATCCTTTCAAAGCAAAATTTACCGGACTATTTTAGTAGAAACCTGAATTCGTAAATTACATTCATGCACTTGATAAGTTGTTATACCTTATCTTGGTCAGCAAAATTGTCGAGAATTTTTTGGAGATCGGGGCGGAAATACCGCTCTGATTTCATCACTTTACCATCTTCCCTGTATATTGCTTTTCCATTTTCATCCAACTTGCTCATATTGCTACTGTGTACTTCATTAAATAAAGCTTCAAACTTATCGTGCAAACCAAATTCAAGCACAGTTCCCAGAAGCACATATTGAATATCACAAAGTGCATCAGCCACATCAATCAAACTTTCCTTTTCAAGACCTTCTTTTAATTCGCTTAATTCCTCTTCTATTAAACTAATGCGCAACTTAACTCTTTGCGCATCGGGAATTTCAGGCACATCCATTTTTGGGACTCCAAAAGCTTTGTGAAAAGCACCTACTTGTTCTATTTGTTTTTTCATTCTATCAGGTTTAGGCTATTCGAAACATCAATGCAGCAAATATAAAAACCTGGGGCAATAATCATATCATAGTGATAGCAGTTGCCTGTTTGCAAACGGAATGAAGGGATAATTGCAGGTTAATGCAAAACCTTGGTAAGATAACCCGGCTGTTGGTTTTCAATCATTCTAATAATCAATTCAATATCTTCATTTTCTTCAGCTTTGGGATCATAGGTTTCTCTGAGATTGTAGCCAAACAATAAGCCAATGCGCTGCCAGTTAAAAGCCACAAAGCCACTTTTCACTTCACTGATAACATCGTAGCAATTGCCCCCGGTTTCCCGATTGATCAGTTGTACAAACAAATGTCCCTGCGATTTAGTGAAATTGCGCACATCCTCCTCAAATTTATCGCGCACATCTTTTTCGCGGTCTTTTATATATCTGCGCTTTTTAAGCCAGCGGAGCTCATCTGTTTCATTCTGTATATCATTGTAGAGGTCAACGGCATACATGGCATAGGGATAGACTTTGAGCAGATTTCTTCTGAGTTTGTAAAAGTGCCTACGCTCATCGCTGCTCATAAAACGGCCTTTGTTTACGATCTCTACTTCGGGGATGCTTTGCAGTAATAGCGTATCACCATCAATGATTTTCTGTTCAGCAAAATTAAAGGTGTCCAATTGTGCAGAAGCAATAAGTGAAAAAAAGAGGCTGATAAAAAAGAGGAATGGCTTTTGAAATTTCATAAGATATTATTTGCAATGCCTTAATTTCAAAAAAAGTGCCAAAAAAAAACCGCCCCAGGGTTTGGGGCGGTTTGTATTGATATTTTTAATACTGATTATTCTTTGTATTCACCTGTAATTACAATTTTCGTCCCACAAGCCGGTGTAGTTACTACACCATTTGTTACATGAATTAAATAGTAGTTTGACCCATTTTTAGTTGCAAGAACATCATCATAAGACGCTGAAGCTTGTGAAGAAACATCACTATACTGTGTTACTCCAGTACCATTATCAACCGCATCTGCTAAACCTTCTTGAGTAGTTATGGAAGTCCATTCTGCTGCTGTAAGGATAACAAGTTTATCAGCGTCTTCTGTAATAATTGCGCTAGTACCAGTATTAGACTCCCATTTAAGTCCAAACGTGGACAAACCGGTGCCAGGAGTTGAGCCACATCTCTCCCATGTAAAACTTTGAGCTGAACCAAGAGCTGTTGTAGCACCCTCAGTAGTTACAACAAAAGAAACAGAAGCAAATTCTCCATTTTTGTCAGTAACTGTAAATGTAAAAGTCTCTACATTTTCAGAAGTAGAAGCAATAAACCCTCCGGTGAAGTTGAAAGTTGATTCATTGATAGATGAGTCAACTACTACTGCCGGGCTGTTTTGTCCTGTCAATTGTCTTTCAACTTTAAAATTGTTCAGCTTAGAACCTGAAATGGAATTTTCACTTGAATTAATTCCAACAATAATGGTATCCCCAGGTTCAACAGTAACATCATCACTGACAAACTGAGATCCACCGAGAAAATTAATTGTAGGCGACAAATCCTTGTCTTCATCATCTTCACCACAGCCGGTGAAAACAAATAGTGCAGGAATTAGCAATAGCAAAAATAATTTTAGATTTTTCATGTTTTATTTGTTTTTGGTTAGAGTGCGAATATACAATAAGTAGAGATGATTTAATAATTTCTTAGCAGTCTTGAAATTATTTATTAAAATCAATTCACTCCTATTGATAAGCTAAAAAATGGGGGATAAAAACACTCTTGACTTTACTTTACTTTACTATATTAATAGTGCAAAATTGAGATCCTACACTATCCGTTTTTTGAAATTCAATTGTAAAGCCTTCTATTGTTTTTCTTATAGTACCATCAATAATAACAGTGCCGGATTGAATACTTTGCTGAGGAATAAGAACAATTCCCTGTTCATTGACCCTGCCATCGAACAAGTATGCCTGATTGGTCAAATTGAAAATCACAAGTTCAGTAGCATCATTTACAAGCGAATCGGGCGCCTGAATAGAAAAATTGATGTTTTGAACATCGGGGGGGCATTCCAAAGCGGCAGAATAATTACCTATAAAATAATCGCGCACTAAAATTTCACAAGTATCTCCTTCAAAACCAACATCACAAAGACAATTTCCATTTACACAAGTCCCTCCATTGTAACAGTTTATGGTTTGAGTCTGACAAGGATCTTCCCTGTCGCAGTTATCCCCAAACCAACCCCGATCACAAAGACAAATACATTCATAACCATCTTGTAGTGGAATTCCATTGGCACAAATCACATCTTCACAAGGTTCTTCCTTACAGGCAGAAAAAAAAAGTAAAAATAGGACAGAAAAATAGGTAATGTATTTGGAATTCATTATTTTCTCAGAATTATATTTTACAAAAATAGAGAATTTAGCGGCAAGAAGGAAAATCATCTTTCTCAATAAAATGCTTAAAACCTGAGTTCGATAATTATTTAAGAGCTCACCTGCCCGACTAAAGTCCTGCCCGAACTGGGACAGGCGGGCAGGACTTTAGTCGGGGAAATTCACTCCCGCCCCTTCAGGTTCGGGCAAGAAAACGCAATAGGCAAGGCGCATTTGAGAAGGTCTATCGGGATAAACCAAGCATCCGCCCGGATGCTCCATGCGGACGGGAATGCAACGCAGCAAATTGCGTTTTATGGATTTCAAATGCCAGAAAACAGCAATCTTCTTCCTGGAAATATCTCAAAATAGCCCGCTATTCCATCAATATTTCCAGTCGAATCTCACTATTTTCTGGCATTCTGAGCAATAAATAATTTCTGAACTCAGGTTAATAGGCTTTGCAATGAGAATATTTTTGTACTTTTGACTTCAGAACCTTGCTATAAATAAGAAAATTTAACATGCTATGTATACTTTTTTGAAATACTTATCACTGAGTTTTTTAGGATTGTTTTTTTTCGTCAATACTGCTCAAGAGGTTAAAGCATCTCATGCGATGGGTGCGGATATCAGTTATGTGTGCCTTGGCAATGATAGTTTTGAAATTAGAATGAATTTTTATCGGTTCTGCGATGGAATTAGTGCTCCTAATTCTGCTTCTGTTAACATATTCAGCCCAAGTGGCTGTGGTGCTGACCAATCGGTAACACTTTCTCAGTTAGATTCAATATTAGTAGATGGAGAATTGGTGCCAAATGGAGCGGATGTTACACCATTATGTGATAACCTGGCTTCCTCAAGTAATTGTGGTTCAGGTTCATTTTTAGGTGTAGAACAATATACCTATTCTGGTATAGTACAACTTAATACGCAATGCCCCGATTGGACAATTGCTTATAATCTTTGCTGTAGAAATCCGGATATCACCAACTTACAGAGTCCTGCTTCGCAAGACCTTTATATAGAAACTACTTTAAACAATACTGTTGGGTGCAATAATTCACCTCAATTTACAACCCTGCCCGTACCTTATGTTTGTGAAGGACGTTTGTTCAACTATAACCAGGGGGCAGTCGATGTTGATGGAGATTCATTGGTATTCACATCTATAAACCCATTGGATAATGGACAACCTATTCCATATGTAAGTGGATTCTCTCCGAGCAACCCATTAAATACATCTACCCCGTTTACAGTAGATCCCAATACAGGCCAAATAAGTTTTACTCCAACCGGAAACCAGTTTGTGGTAATAACCATTCTGGTTGAAGAATTCAGAAATGGGGTTCTGGTCGGTTCTACCATGCGTGATATCCAGGTATCTATTAACAGCAGTTACTGTTCAGATCAACCGGTTAACAATGTATCACCAGACACCTCAAATGTAAGCGGAGGCGTTGTTACCGGGCCATCAAGTATAGAAATCTGCCCGGGCGACAGTTTAACCTTTCATATGTATGTTGTAGATACTACAGCAGGCGGAACCAATGATTTAGTGCTTTTAACCAATTCTGCACAAGGTATCCCAGGCTCTTCATTTGTTACAGATACAAGTGCCACTGGAGACACTTTATTCGGGACTTTTACTTGGGTGCCTACAGGGCTCGACACAGGAAACAATGTGCTGGTTATTGAAGCAGGTGACCAAAGTCAATGTCCTATTGAAGCAGTTGAAATTACTTCGGTCAATATTTTTGTATTAGCAGGAACCTTTGCCGGTCCGGATTTACAATACTGTCCTGCTGGTGGTCCGCTTCAACTAAATGTAGTTGGTGGCAACAGTTTTACATGGAGCCCTGCTGATGGGCTTTCAGATTCTACCATTAGAAGACCATTGGCATCGCCTTCGCAAACCCAGGAATACATTGTAACCAGTAATCTTTCTTCCAATTGTAAAAATACTGATACAATAGTAGTGGAAAGAGTACCTGATTTTCTTTTGGATGTATTGCCTGCCAATGACACCATAAATGTGTGTAGAAATGGAGCTCAAGACCTTGAAGCAGTAACAGACGCTCAATGGGGACCTTATACTTATGAGTGGGCTCCTGCCAGTGCCATAGATGATCCATTCATTGCTACACCAACTGCTTTGGTGGATACTACTACGGATATGTTCCTTACAGTAACTTCAGATACTGGCTGTACTATTAGGGATACCATTACTTTAAATGTAGTAGGCGTAGGACCAAAAGTTAATGTACTTGCAGATAAAGAAGTTATTTGTCCCGGGGATACTGTCAACTTCGACTTAGAGCTGTTCCCCTTAGCTTGCGGGCCTGCTATAACAGGTTGTGGACCGGGTAGAATACCTGTTCAAAGGCCTGTCGGCACTGATTCCACATCCTATTTCGCCTCTCCTTTTTCAGGTTCTAATGATGTGGGACGCTCACAATTACTCTACCGAGCATCTGATCTAAAAGCTGCGGGGATGAACTCTGGAACCATATACAGACTTGCTTTTGAAGCCGCTGTTATTCAAAGTGGCGGTGGTTTTGGCGGGACTTATGAAAATCTGACCATCAAAATGGGATGTACTGAAGAGGACAATCTCAGTACCACTAATTTTCTGCCCGTTAACACAACAGTTTGGGGACCTCAGAATTACAATATTTTTCAAGGAACTTTAAACTTTAATTTATACCAGTTCCAGGAATATGATTGGGACGGGGAATCAAACATAGTAATTGAATTTTGCTATACCAACCCAGGCGGAGCTGCACCAGGTGGGGATGATGAACTAATTACTACTTCAGTTGGCTACACTGCAATGGCTCGAAATTATCAAAACAACGTATCCAATGGTTGTGCCCTTTCACCTTCTTTCAGTTACTCTGAATTGCCCAATGTCACTTTTACAATTTGCGACCCTTCAGACCCAGGCTACACTTATAGCTGGACTCCTGCTTCCGCTGTATCTGAACCTGATTCAGCCAGGCCTTATACCATAGTTAATGATACTACAGTTTACCGGGTAGAAGTTCAGGATACACTTTGTTACGGTTCGGGAGAAATTACTTTAGCCCCTCAAGGTGGTTATGGTATAGAAATTACTCCCGGAGATACATTTATTTGTAATCCTGGAGATACTTTGCAACTGGGACTACAGGCTACTGGAAATCCACCACCAGCAAATTTAGAATGTGGTGCCAATAGCACCCAATGTGCCGGCAGACCTTCTGCTATATATCAAGTTGGTAATTCTACAACAAGCTCGAGTTCCGCTACACCTTATTATGGTTTTTACGAAGATAGTAGGGTGCAATACCTATTCCGGGCATCTGAACTTGCCGCTGCCGGAATTACAAGTGGTACAATTACTTCTTTGGCTTGGGATGTAGCTACAAAAAACAGTTCGCAAGCTTATTCTGGATATACTATAAGAATGAGTTGTACCAGCCTGAACCAACTTTCCAGTTCAAGTTTTGCGACAGGATCCTTCACAACTGTTTTTGGTCCTTCTACTATTAATAGCACAACTGGCTGGAACACGCATACATTGAGCAATACTTTTGACTGGGATGGCGTGTCCAATATTATCATAGAAGTTTGTTTCAACAATACAGCCTGGACAAGCAGTGACCAGGTAAGGTACAGTTCTACCAGTTATACATCTTCATTGCACGACTGGGCAGATGGTTCAATAGGCTGTAGCTTAACAGCTCCATCCAGCTATACACAAAGGCCAAATATCCGCTTTAATGTTTGTGAAGCACCTTCAGGTGAGGCTGCTGTACTTTGGACACCTAATTACAATATAAGCAATGATACTGTTGTAGATCCTTTTGTATTCCCTGATACTACAACTGATTATATAGTTGATTATACATTTGTTGGTGGATGTACTGTTCAAGACACTGTAACTATCGGTGTTTCGAGTTTTGCGACAAATATTCCTTCTGATACAAGTATCTGTGCCGGTGATAGTGTAACACTTTCCCTTGGGGGTGATGGCAATGTATTTACATGGACTCCAAATGGAAGCTTAACATGTGGAACATGTGCTGAAGTAACAGCATTCCCTGACACTACAACTACCTATAATGTATTGATTGAAGATTCAGTAACAGGTTGTTCTGAAGAATTTAATATTACAGTTGCAATCAATGAACTTCCAGATGTAAATATTTTAATGGATTCAATAGTTTGCTTTATCGATTCAATTACACTGAATGCAGGGGAAGGTTATACTTCTTACTTCTGGAACGATGAATCAACAGACAGTTTCCTTGTAGCTTATAGCGCTGGGGAATATTTTGTTGAAGTAACAGATTCATTTGGATGTGCAAATTCTGATACAGTAACCCTTAAGGAAGGAGTAGCTCCTGACTTTAATCTTCCCAACGACACCATTATCTGTGATATTGATTCTTTTGTACTTGAAGGGCCATCAGGAGATTACGATTACTACTGGAGCAATGCATCTAATGACAGTACTATTAGTGCATTTGTTTCTGGAACATACTCACTTACAGTTGTAGATACTATAGGCTGTGCATCAAGCGACAGTGTAAACCTCCTTCTAAATGAAGCTGCTGATCTTAACCTCGGCAATGATACTGTAATTTGTGAAGGAACAACTTACACACTTGACCCTGGTATTCCGGCCAATGATTTTGACTTTTTGTGGAGTGATGGAATTACTACAGACCCTACCTTTACTGTAAGCAGCGAAGGACTTTACAGCTTAACAATAACAGATACCAGTGGGTGTACTTCAGAAGACAGTATTTACATTACTTATAACAATGGTCCTGCAGTTGACCTTGGTCCTGACAGAGGCTATTGTATTGGTCAAAGCACCATACTTAACCCCGGAACACCTTTGGTTTATGATTATACATGGGGACCTGTAAGCAGTAATGCACCACAATTAAGTGTCAATACAACAGACCTCTATAGTGTTACAGTTGTAAATGAATTTTCTTGTCCTGGAACTGACAGTGTTTTTATTGAATTCGCTGATCCTGAAGTAGAAATTTCAGGTGTAACCGCAATTTGTGACGGTGAACCGGCTACCTTGGAAGCAAGTCCGGGTTTTGCAACTTATTTTTGGCTACCAGGTGAAGAAAACACACAAAGTATTACAGTTACTGATCCTGGACAATACAGTGTAAGCGTAGTTGACAGTAACGGTTGTGAAGCACAGGCTTCTGTAACTGTTTCATTATTTAATGTTACACCAATCGAATTAGGCCCCGATCAAATGTACTGTTACAATGAATCAGTAACAATTGGTGTGGATGATTCTATATATGTTTCTTATGAATGGGCTCCAAATGGTGATACCACTGCATTGATAGATGTCAGTATTTCAGATCAATATACTGTTACCGCTACGGATGCAAATGGATGTACTACATCTGACAGTATAAGTGTAGAGCAATACCCTGAAACTCCGCTTGAGCTGGAAGACATTAATACATGCTCAGAATTTACAACAAATTTTGATGCTGGTAGCGCATACATTGAATACACCTGGTCTACCGGAGATTCTACACAGTCAATTACCATTACTGAACACGGCAATTACTCACTAACAGCTGTAGATTCATTCAACTGTAGTTATATCGATGAATTTAGTGTAGTAGAAGTTCCTTTTGAAGTAGAAGCAAGTGCTGATCCTAATATTATTGAATTAGGAGAATCTTCAGTACTTACAGTTACGGGCAATGGTTCAGGAGATTATGGCTACGTATGGACTGCTGACCCTGAAGACGAAAGCCTTACTGATCCAAATGCAGCAGAACCAAGTGTATCTCCAGAAGAACAACAAAATATTTATACTGTAGTAGTTACAGACAGTAGTTCGGGATGCGTGGCAGAAGACACAACATTATTGCTTGTCAATAGCGAATATGCGCTTCCTAATGCATTCATGCCAAACGGTAACAATGCAGACAATCAATATTTCGATGTAATTGGAGCCTCAACTGTAAAAACATTTCAGATATTCAATCGCTGGGGCGAATTGGTTTACAACAACGACTCCCCTTCTACAGGCTGGGACGGCACATATAACGGAAAACCACAACCTGTTGGGACATATATTTATTATGTTGTAGTTTTGAACGCAAGTGGAGAAGAATTGCCTCCAATTACTGGAAATGTAAGTTTGATTCGATAATTTTAACCTCTAAAGAAAGATTTAGAAAATGACATTTAGCAAAATTAGTATCGTCAGTCTGGCAGCCTTCTTAATATTTGGGCTCCAGGAAGTAAAGTCTCAGGACATTCACTATTCTCAATTTTATGCATCTCCGCTAACACTTAATCCTGCTTTAACAGGTAAGGTAAATGGAAGTTACCGGATAGCGGGTATTTATCGCGACCAATGGCAAGGACTTTTCAGAACTCCTTCCGGATCATTCGATATGCCTTTTATTATTGGCGGTAATAATATGGATGCGCTGGGAGCGGGACTTATGATCTCCAATGATATGCAAAACGACAAAACCTGGAATCACCTTCAGGTTATGGCTTCAGTTGCATACCACAAAGGATTAGGTTCTAAAGGCAACCATCAATTATCTCTTGGAATTCAGGGCGGTTATGTTCAAAAACGCTTAGATCAGCAGAATCTTGATTTTGCATCAGAATGGGACGGTCGTGGATTTGGAGATACACAAAACGGTGTAAATATTGATA
This sequence comes from Chitinophagales bacterium, assembly GCA_040877935.1. Taxonomy (NCBI): domain Bacteria; kingdom Pseudomonadati; phylum Bacteroidota; class Chitinophagia; order Chitinophagales; species Chitinophagales bacterium. The sequence goes on along the minus strand of JBBDNB010000019.1, from coordinate 94,384 downwards.
ACAACAGTGCTACCTATGGTGATTTTAATGCAGGTTTGTTTTACAGTGGAATGTTGAGCAAAAACTTCACCATTTTTACCGGCTTTAGCTTGTTTCACTTATTCACACCAAAAGAAGATTTTATTTCCGGTGGAGATGATCAACTTGCAAGGCGCTATGTAGCGCATGGTGGTTTAGATTGGAGAGTACACAAAGTACTGAGTATTTTACCCGGTGTTTACTATCAATCACAGGCCTCTGCAAGGGAGATTAATTTCGGTAATAATTTCGGAATTCATGTAATGGAAAAACCAGGCAAAGAAGCGACTTTGTTTTTAGGAGCTTGGTATCGCTGGGAAGATGCCGTTATCGCTATGGCCGGATTAGAATACAACAAATTCAGAGTTGGTTTCAGTTATGATGTCACAACTTCAGATCTTAACAATGGAGTGAGTCAAAATAATGCCTGGGAAATATCCCTGATCTACATAGGAGACATTATCAGGCCTACTGATGACAACTTATATTTATTCTGCCCACGTTACTAAAAAAATTAATTACCACACCTAAATCACAATACAAATAATGGAAATTAAAAGGATTTCAATCTTAATATTAGCAAGCCTACTTTCATTGCCTTTGGTGCTATTTGCCCAGGAAGAAGAGGAAAAAGAGAAAAAAGGATTTTCCAGAATTGAAATGATTCAAAAGGAAAAAGAAGAAAAACTGGAAAATATTTCTCCCCGCCAAAAATACAAACTTGGAAAAAAGCTGGAAAAAAGGGGAAGCAATTATAATGCGATCGAGTATTATGAAGAATTTCACCAGGATAAACCTGATAAAGACAAAGCCATACACAAACTGGCTGATTTGAATTTCGAACTCAGAGATTTTAAAGCTGCTCAAAAATGGTATGAGCTTTTACTTGAAAAAGGAGCTGACAAATATCCTTATACCAATTTGTATTACGGTTTGACATTGAAACACAATGGTGAATACGAAAAAGCTAAAACAGCACTTGCTGAATTTAAAAAGCTTTATGCCGGAAAGGATGAAGAAAAATATAAAAATCTCGCTGAAAGAGAAATTGAAGGCTGTGATTTAGCACTTTCCATTATTTCTGACCCCGATCGTGTAAATCTGGAAAATGCCGGTGATGAGGTAAATAATCCTTATTCCGATTTCGGCCCTGAATTTTACGGAGATGGCGACTTGCTTTTTTCATCTTTTCGTTCAGATAGTGCTGTAGCTATCAACCAAATGGCCGAACAAGAAACAGATTACCGATCTAAAATTTTTATCTCTGAAAACAAAGGCGGGGCATGGCAAGAAATAGAAGCCCTGAAAGAACCCTTAAATACCATTGATTATCACTACGGAAATCCTTCACTAACTGCTGATGGGAATAAAATGTATTTTACCAAATGTGAAACACCAAAAAGAAAAATTGATCTGGAATGTGAAATATTTGTCACAGAAAAGAAAGATGGCAAATGGCAAGAACCTAAAAGATTAGGGGACAATATCAATCAGAAAAAATCCAGCGATACACATCCTGCAATTACTCAAACAGAAGACGGAGACTATGTGCTTTATTTTTCTTCCAACAGAGAAGTAGATGAAGGACAGGGAGGCAAAGATATTTATTATGCGACCTCAAAAGATGGTCTTGAGTTTGGCGAAGTGAAAAATGCTGGACCTACAATCAATACTACTTATGATGAAGTAACACCCTACTACAATTCGGAACTTAAAGAATTCTACTTCTCATCTAATGGCAGAGTTGGTATTGGTGGCTTTGATATTTATAAATCACAAGGCGATGCAGGTACTACAGATTTTAGCGAACCAGAACATCTAGGATATCCTATCAACTCAAGTGTTGATGATTTGTATTTCCGCATCAAACCGAATGAAAGAGACGGATTTTTAGTATCAAATAGACCAGGTGGTTTTTCATTGAAAAGCGAAACATGCTGTGATGATATTTGGCAAGTAACTGTTATTAGAGAAGTAATTCTAAAAGGTTATGTCGCTTCAGAAACTGATCCAAAAAAACAACTTCCCGGTGCTGATGTTAATTTTTTCACTGTAGATGGAGAAACGCTTAACCCTATTGGAAATGTAATTACAAAGGAAAGTGGTCCCTTTCTGCTAACCATGCAACCCGAACAAGTATATCAAATCAATATAACCAAATCAGGATATTTCGGTGCTGAAGAACGTATTGATGTAAATGAGATTGAAGCAAAAGATACATTGGAAATGACCTTCTTATTAGAAGAAATCGAGCAAAAAGAAATCAAACTTAAAAGAATCCACTTTGCTTTTGACCGCTCGAACCTCAATAAAAAAGCCAAGCTTAGTTTAGACTCCGTAGCCATTATTCTTCTTGAAAATGAGGACTTCACAATGGATGTAGTAGGACATACTGACTCTGTAGGTACATTGGCCTACAATATGCGCCTTGGAAAACGAAGAGCACAATCCGCTGCTGATTATCTTGTTAAAAAAGGAGTTGAAGTAGATCGAATGAGTATTATATCAAAAGGGAAAACCGAACCGCTGGTTCCTAACTCAAACCCTGATGGAACAGATAATCCTGAAAACAGAGCCAAAAATAGAAGGGTTGAATTTATTATTCATTCCAATGATCCGTACTTGGAGATTAAAGTCATTTATTCTGACACAAATCCCGAAGCAGCTGAGTAAAATTGATCCCCATAGAACAAAATTGAAAAAAGAAGGTTTAAATCAATTAAGCCTTCTTTTTTTTATGCTATAACACAATAAATAAAATCTTCCATGTCCAGTAAAACCAATCATATCGCAGCAATAATAACAGCACTACTCCTATTTTTCCAAAACAATTCAGAAGCCAAATGCCTCAATGCTTTTATCGATCAATACGATAGATTCAGAATAATTGAAAATGGACAAATGTACCTGGAATCTGATATTTTGATCAAATCTTTTAAAGTTGGAAAAGAATATGTGGCTTATGTTGATCCTTATAATAATTTTAAAATATTTGCGAACGGACAATCACAAACAGTGCAGGAAATAGCCCCTGTAAAATATGACGCTACCGATTATCTGGTTGTTTATCAAAATGCCGGAGATCAGGTCTATTGCATATCAGAAGGACAAAAGCATTTTATAGGACAGTTCAGAGGAGACTATGCTTATGGAGACAGTATTGTAGCTTACGTAGATTTCTATGGGGAATTCAAGGCCTTCTACAAGGGGCAAACGCATATTCTTGAAAACCGTCCGGTGAAGACTTTTAAAGTCCAAGACAATGCACTGGTGTATATTGATATCAATAATGAATTCAAGCTCTACAAAAATGGTGAAGTAATAAGCCTGGAATATGGAAATCCTCCTTTATCATTCCAAGTTGACAGAAATATCGTAGCATATGTAGATGGAGTAAACAGCTTCACGTGTTATTATGGTGGACAGTTTTATACGCTACAAAATTTCGCGCCAGAATCATACAAAATTGGAGAGAATATTGTGGCATTTATCGACAACAGAAATATGCTAAAGGCCTTTTATGACGGTAGGGTTTACGATGTTTTAGACATTGAGCCAAAATCTTATCAAACCTATGAGAACTTTCTGCTGTTTTACGACCTCAGAAGTTTTCTGCATGTTTTCTACAAAGGAAAAACACAACAATTGACCAATTATAAGCCAAGAGAGGTGCAGGTGGACAACGATATTATAGCCTATACCGATTTAGACAACAAACTAAATGTCTTTTATCATGGAGAGAAAAAACAAATTGCAGGAGAAAGCATTCGTTTCTTTGAGTTGAACAACGAATCACTTATCTTTTACCAGGTGCCTTCTACAGTTTATGAAAGTTGTGGAGCCGGCCCAGTAAATAATTTTTAATAGCAATTGATTTAATGATGCAAGAAATAAATAAAGAAAACTTATTAAAAACACTGTCACGAGTAGAAGACCCCGACTTTAAAAAAGACCTGGTGAGCTTGAAAATGATAGATGATATTGAAGTTGAACCCGGAAAAATCTCTTTTACTGTAGTGCTAACTACTATGGCCTGTCCGCTAAAAGACAAGATCAAACAAGACTGCGTAGAAGCCATCAAGCAAGATTGGGGCAATGATTACAATATAAATATCAGTTTTGATTCAAGAATAACATCAAACAGGAAAGAAGCAAAAGATATGCTGCCAAATGTTAAAAACATTATAGCAGTAGCAAGTGGAAAAGGCGGTGTTGGCAAATCAACAATTGCTGTAAACCTGGCCATTAGCATGGCTAAAACAGGTGCCAAAGTAGGGCTCATTGATGCAGATATATACGGCCCTTCAATTCCGCTAATGATGGGATTAAAAGGCAAAAGACCCAAGGTTCAAAAAATTGAAGACAAACATTACATATTGCCCATAGAACAATACGGGGTAAAATGCCTTTCAATAGGATTTCTGATAGATGAAAAGCAAGCTGTAGTATGGCGTGGGCCAATGGTTTCTTCTGCACTGAAACAATTTGTTACCGATTGTATTTGGGGAGATCTGGATTACCTCATACTCGATCTGCCTCCCGGCACAGGTGATATTCACCTGACTTTGGTGCAAACAATCCCGGTTACCGGAGCCGTGATCGTTACTACCCCTCAAGAAGTAGCCATAGCAGATGCAAGAAAAGCGATTGGGATGTTTCAAATGCCCAATATTAATGTTCCAATAATTGGAATTGCAGAAAACATGTCGTACTTCACTCCTGCTGAGCTTCCCGATAAAAAATACTACCTCTTTGGTAAAGATGGTGGTCGCAAAACTGCAGAAGAATACGAGGTGCCTTTTCTGGGACAAATACCAATTGAAGAAAAATTATGCGAAGCAGGTGACCAGGGAAAACCAAGTGTTTTGTACGGGAACGAAATTGTACGGAAATCTTTTATTAACTTAGCAGCAAATGCTGAGCGATTCATAGCAATCAGAAACGCCTCACTTTCAGCCACTAAGGCTGTAGAAATAAATCAATAGTCGCATGTCAGATTTTAATAAATACTCACAACTTTGGCAGGAAGTAGATCGGGCATTGGAAAGTATGCGCCCCTATCTGAAAAAAGATGGCGGCAATATTGAAATTGTTGAAATCACAGCTGATAAGGTAGTTCGCCTAAAATTGTTAGGCGCCTGTGAAACTTGCCCGCAAAGCTTTATGACAATGCGTGCTGGCATTCAGGAGGCTGTAAAAAAAGCAGTGCCTGAAATTCAATCCATTGTAGCAATTAACCTGACCAAACCCACTACAAACTTTCAATCGTAAAATGACCAGACAGGTTTTAATTGATCAAATACTTAAGAAGCGATCATTTCTTTCTGTTGGATTGGATTCAGATATTGACAAAATTCCTGAACATCTCAAAAAAGAGAAAGACCCGCTTTTTGCCTTTAATAAAGCAATAATAGATGCTACCCATGAATATTGTGTAGCCTACAAGCTAAACATTGCATTTTACGAAGCTCTGGGAGTCTCGGGCTGGGAAAGCATGGAGAAAACCATAGCTTACATTCCTGAAAACATCCTGAAAATAGCAGATGCTAAAAGAGGTGATATTGGCAATACCAGCGAGAAATATGCAGAGGCTTTTTTTGACAAACTCAAATTTGATGCAATTACACTCTCTCCCTATATGGGCGAAGATACAGTAAAACCATTTTTGGCCTATAAAAACAAGTGGTCTATTATTCTCGCTTTAACATCCAATAAAAGCAGTGCAGATTTTCAATACGATGAAAACAATAAAGAAAGCCAGCCACTGTTTGAGAAAGTCACCAAAAAAATCAGTGAATGGGGCACTCCTGAAAACACAATGCTCGTAGTTGGTGCCACACACCCCGAATCTTTCAAAAAAATAAGAGCTATTGTTCCCGACTACTTCCTACTCGTTCCAGGTGTAGGTGCACAGGGCGGCAGTCTTTCGCAAATTACCAAAGCAGGCATGAATAAAGATTGTGGTTTACTGGTAAATTCCTCCCGAGGTATTATCTATGCTGGAAAGGGAAATGATTTTCAGGAAGCTGCAAAAAATGCAGCCGCTCAAATGCAGAAGGAAATGGAGCTTTTACTCAGGGAAAATAGTCTCGTGAAATAAAAAGTCCTGAATCAAGGGAATTAACAACCTGAGTTCGGAAATTATTTATTGCTCAGCTCTTAAATAATTATCGAACTAAGGTTAATAATTTATGTTGACAATGAACTATTATTTACCTTATCTTTGTTCACACATTTGAATGAAAACACTGCTCATATCCATATTAAGCCTTTTTTATCTCCTGATCTCTACAGGGATTACGGTAAATGCACACTACTGCAAAGGTGAACTAATAGGTGTGAAAAGCCCCTGGGCAGCAGAACAAGACTGTAAAAAAAGCGATGCATTTTGTCCTGCGAGTACAAATGACAAGCATCCTGAAAACACTCCATTTTGCTGCGCTAAAGACAATAAAGATTGCTGTGAAGAAGATCTGATTCAAATCAAAATGGAGCTGCCTGCAATAAACGCATCTTCACAATCAATAAGTTTTATAGATTTTCATAAAATCTTTTATACAGGGTTTGTAAAACATGCATTTCATTCAGATGAAATACAAGAATTCACTTCCAGATTTTACCGTCCCCCTCCCCTTTTCAGTGACATCCGAATTTTCTTCCACTCTTTGATTTTCTACCACTGATTTGATTTTGTTCTGCCCTGAGCTGTAAAGCATACGGGGTATATATTATTCTAATGAACTTGCTTATAAAAAGCATTTATTTTAACAACAAAATCAAATAATTATGAAATTTTCAAATATTTTATTCGTATTCCTATTCGTGTTTTCTTTTTCAGCATTTGCTGACAATGCCAATGGCAAAAAAACCATTGAAATTCATGTTGATGGCATTTGCGAAATGTGTGAAAAACGCATAGAAGATGCTGTTTACAAACTAAAAGGCATCCAATATGCAGACTGGCAAATAGAAAGTAAAATGCTAACTGTAACCTACAAAAGCAACAAAGTCTCTCAGGAAGAGATCGAAAAAGCTATTATAGCTGTAGGACATGATACAGAAAATTTTACAAGTCCAGATTCTGCTTACAACAAAATACACAACTGTTGTAAATACAGGGAAATGGACAGCCACTAAAAGGAGGAGCTATGAAAATTCAAAAGATTTTCGTGCTGCTCATGATGTGCACAATGTCTGCATTTGCGCAGCACAACAATAAATATATTGACCTAACTGGACAAATAACTAACGAATCAGGAGAAGTAATTCCTTTTGCCAACTTAATGTGGTTGGGTAGCTTAGAAGGTGTCAGTAGCGATGTAAACGGAAATTTCAAACTTCGCAAAAAACAGAAAGATTCCCTACTTGTCGTATCACATATTTCATACAATACTGATACCCTAAAGGTAACAGGGCAATCCTCAGTACTCAATATTGAATTGAGTGAAAAGGAAATGCTGGATGAAGTGAATGTGGAAGGCAGGAAAAGCAGCACCAGTCATTCTTTAAGCAATCCTATCCTTTCCCAAAAAATCAATTCAAAGGAATTGGAAAAAAGTGCCTGTTGCAGCCTTGCAGAAAGTTTTGAAACCAACCCATCAATTGACGCTGTGATAACGGATGCTGCAACCGGAACACGCAAGCTCATTATGCTTGGGCTGGCAGGCAAATACATGCTCATCAGAAGGGAAAAATTGCCCTTTACAAATGGCATTGCAGCCATACAGGGATTGGAAACTTTTCCCGGCCCTTGGATCAGCTCTATCAGTTTATCCAAAGGAGTAGGATCAGTGAGCGAGGGGTTTGAAGGCAGCACCGGTCAACTTAATGTGGAAGTGAAAAAGCCCGAAGATCCTGAAAAAATGCTGGTCAACCTGTATTTCAACGAAATGTCAAGATCAGAATTCAACTTTTGGCACATCAAAAGGCTAAGCCCTAAAGCAGCTACAGCAACATTATTACATGGCAGCGGGCAATACCTGCGCTGGGACAGGAATGATGACAATTTTCTGGATGCCCCATTGCAATACAATGCCAATGTGATGCACCGCTGGAAATTCAATAATCTGAAAGGCTGGAAGGGACAAGTCGGTGTCAATTATATTCGCAGTAAAAAAGTAAGTGGACAGCTTGATTTTCCTTTTGCTTCTAATCCTGTAGAAAACAATAAGCTCTATGGCATTAATATTGAAAACGAACGCTGGGAAGCCTGGATGAAAAGCGGCTATAGTTTTCAAAACCGACCAGAAACGAGCATTGGTTTCTTAAGCAATTACAGCCATCAAAATATAAGGAGCAGCTTTGGAAATCGAATATACAATGCACATATGCAAAGTGTCTATACCAATTTGATCTTTAACACTTATGTATCTACTCCTGCTCACAAAATCAGTACCGGTCTAAGCTACAGGTATGAATTGATTGACGAAGAACTTGCAGAACTCGATTTTTTCAGAGTGGAACAAGTGCCAGGAGCTTTCTTTGAATACACCTTTAAACACAGGGAAACCTGGATAGCTCAGGCAGGGTTAAGAGGCGATTACAATAATATTTATGGAGGATTTCTTACGCCTCGCCTGCATTTGCGCTACAATCCATCAGAAAACACGAGTATCAGGTTTGGTGGTGGTCGCGGTCAACGCACTTCAAGCATTATTGCTGAAAATATGCAAATATTAGCAAGTAGCAGAACTTTACAAATTGACAGCGATCAGGACAATCCCGCTTATGGTCTATCGCCTGAAGTTTCCTGGAATTATGGCCTCAGCCTTACACAATTCTTTCATCCCGGGGGAAAAGAAGGAAGTGTTGTAGTGGAATATTTTCGCACAGATTTCACCAACCAGATAATACTGGATTTAGAAAATCCGCGCGAAGCTGTGTTCTACAATCTTGATGGACAATCTTTTTCCAATAGCTTTCAGGTGGAACTGAATCAGAATATTTGGCGAAAACTGGATTTCAGATTGGCTTATCGCTGGTTTGACGTGAAAAACAACTACAAAAATCGAGGCCTGCTGGACGTGCCTTTAATATCAAAGCACCGGGCATTATTCAATGTTTTCTATGAAACAGGAAATACCTGGAAATTTGACTATACAGTGACCTGGAACGGCCCGCAGCGCATTCCTTCTACTTTGGAAAATTCAGAAAAATACCAAAGGACGGATCGCTCTCCACACTATTTCCTGATGAATGCACAGATTACCAAAGTTTTCAAAAAACGCTTTGAACTTTATCTCGGTATGGAAAATATTTTAAATTACCGCCAGGCCGACCCTATTATTGCAGCAGAAGAACCCAACAGCGAATTCTTCGACAGTTCTTTGATTTGGGGTCCGGTATTTGGAAGAAACACATACCTCGGTTTTCGTTTCAAGCTTTGAAATATGTAAATTAGGGAGCATGAAAATTCTAAGTACCGAACAAGTCAGAAAAGCCGACCAATACACCATTAAAAATGAACCTATTGCCTCCATTGATTTGATGGAAAGGGCATCAAAAGTTTTCTGCAAATGGTTTACCTCTAATTTTCATGATCGATCAAGTGTTTCAGTCTTTTGCGGACAGGGCAACAATGGTGGTGATGGACTGGTTGTTTCCCGTATTTTGCTTAAAAAAGGATTTTCGGTAAAAACAGTTGTTTTAAAATTAAAAGAAAAAGGAAGTCCTGATTTTGAAAGCAACCTGAAAAGACTTCAGGACTTGTCAAAAAGTAAAATCACTTTTATTTCCGCAGAAAAAGACATTGAAAAAATAGATGCCGGCAGTATTGCAATAGATGCACTTTTCGGCTCCGGTTTAGACCGTCCTCTCGAAGGATTGCCCGAAAAATTGGTAAAAGCCCTTAACAATGCAGCTTCAATACGTGTAGCCATTGACATTCCTTCTGGGCTAAAAGCAGACAGCCCCTCCAGCGGCACCATTTTTATGGCAGATTATACATTCAGTTTTGAAAGACCTAAACTGTCCTTTTTTCTGGCGCAACATTTCCCATATGTAGGCTATTGGATCAGCCGCTCTATCGGTTTAGATCCCGAATTTATTGCAAAACAAGATTGCACTTATCATCTGATAGATTTCTCAGATGCAGCGCAGCTTCTAAAAACAAGATACAAATTCAATCACAAAGGAGATTTTGGCCATGCACTGCTTATTGGTGGATCCTATGGAAAAGCTGGGGCTATAATACTGGCAGCAAAAGCCTGCTTGCGCACTGGTGCCGGTCTAACAACTGCACATATTCCTTCTTTTGCTGTCACTGCCCTTCACAGTTCGGTTCCAGAAGTAATGCTGAGCATTGATGCACATAAATATCTTGTAAGTGCTGTTGATATTCCTACAATAGTAAATGCAATAGGTATTGGCCCTGGATTGGGTCAAGATGCACAAACACAATCAGCTATTGAGAAATTAATTAGTAATGCTCAAATACCATCTGTTTGGGATGCTGATGCATTGAATATTTTGGCCAAAAAACCTGATTTATTACAGAAGCTGCCTGAAAACACTATTCTCACACCCCATCCCAAAGAATTTGAACGCTTATTCGGAAAAAGCAAAGATGACTGGGCACAATTGGAATTACTTAAAGAAAAAGCAAAAGCCTTAAAGCTGATCATTGTTTTAAAAGGTGGACATACGGCTATAGCATTGCCCGATGGCAGCATTTATTGGAACAATACAGGGAACCCGGGAATGGCAACAGGCGGAAGTGGAGATGTTTTGACAGGCTTAATTTGTGGTTTTCTTGCACAAGAATACAGCGCTGCAGCAGCTGCTATTTTAGGCGTTTATTTGCATGGGATGGCAGGAGATTTGGCACTTAAAAAATTACACCCCAATTTTCTTATTGCCTCTGATATTGTCAAATATTTTAACAAAGCACTAAGGGCTTGTAACAAAATAAATTCCACATTTTGACTTGTTCTTTTGTTCTTTTTCATTGTTGCAAAAACTTTAAAGAGCCCCGGCTATTCGCAGCTTTTGACGCCTCGAAAAAGAACAAAATAACTACCTCAATTCTGTTGACCTTATTTTGCAACAAACCCTATGAAAAACCACACTGGGTGTTTTTGAAAAATAATCTTGTATTTTTATAAAAAATCGGCTCATGAACAAATTGATCAGCATTTCTATTTTAGCACTTATCCTCCTCAGTTCCTGTAAAGACTTTAATGATTTCAGTCCGCATACACAGTTTATTCTGAAAAATGAACAAATGATGTTCAGAGGTATAGAGTTTGATATCAATAAAGCTACTGTGCTTGAAACTGAAGCATCAGAACCAACTGAAGAATATCCGGATTATTTGCTTTATAATTATCAACTCAATGAGCAAGACGAACCACAATTAGAGCTGGAATACTTTTTCAATAATGACAACAGGCTTGATATGATCATAGCCTACTACACACTGGAAAATGAAGAAGAGAAAGCGCGTGTTTTTGATGAGCTTATAAGGGAATTCACAAAACGATTTGGCCCAGGTGAAAAAGATGAATTGGGTTGGTACACCTGGAAATTTAAGGATCAAATTGGCATTCCCGGGCAAATTGAAATAATTTTGAACCCTGAAAACACCGATGGATTTCGAGGTATAGATATTGAATTCGTGAAATATTACGAATTTGAACAAGATATGGGTCTGGAAGAAGAAAGAGCTGGATAATGAAAATTGTTATACTGACAGGAGCTGGAATGAGTGCTGATTCCGGAATCAGTACTTTTAGAGATTCCGGTGGCCTTTGGGAAAATCACGACATAATGGAAGTAGCCTCACCAGAAGGCTGGAAGGCCAATCCTGAATTGGTACTTGATTTTTACAATAAAAGAAGAAGACAAGTACTTGAAGCACAACCAAACCCAGGCCATGAGGCATTGGCAGATTTAGAGAAATATTTTGATGTGCAGATTATCACTCAAAATGTTGATGACCTGCATGAAAGAGCCGGATCAAAAAATGTGCTGCACTTGCACGGTGAATTGTTGAAAATGCGTTCTTCAGGAGATGAAAACCTGATTTATGAATGTAGAAAAGACATACTCCCCGGTGATCTCTGTAAAAAAGGCCATCAACTGCGGCCACATATAGTCTGGTTTGGTGAAATGGTCCCCATGATTGAACCCGCAGCTCAACAGGCACAGGAGGCAGATATTTTTGCCGTAATCGGCACATCACTACAAGTCTATCCGGCAGCTGGACTAATCAATTACACGGCTCCCTCTATTCCTAAATTTCTCATAGATCCAAAAACTCCTGAAAGTGCTATAAGCAATTTTGAAATTATTCAAGAAACTGCCGCCATAGGCACACCAAAACTTGTACAGAAAATCATTGAGAACTATGGATAAATTGCCCAAGTACCCGGGAAAATGGAAAGCAAAATCTTCTAAAACCATTTACGACAATCCCTGGATTCATTTAGAAGAATATCAGGTAGTTGATCCCAGTGGAAATGATACCATCTATTCTGTATTGGATTTAAAATCCATTGCGGTGGGTATTATTCCATTGGATGAAGAGCTCAACACCTGGATTGTTGGGCAATACCGTTTTCCATTAAATGATTACTTCTGGGAAATTGTAGAAGGTGGTGGCGATAAAACAGTTTCACCAGTAGAATCTGCAAAAAGAGAATTGTTAGAAGAAACCGGTATAAAGGCCGGGCAATGGACTGAGCTTCTAAAAATGGTAACTTCCAATTGTGCCACATCAGAAGAAGCTATCGTATTTGTAGCAAGAGATTTAAGTTTTGGCCCTGCCCAGCCCGATGATAATGAGGACTTGAAAATTATTAAATTACCTTTTGAAGAATTATACCAACGAGCAATGCAGGGAGAAATCACTGACGGAATTTCTCTTGCTGCAATATTCAAATTAAAGGCTTTGATAGATAGAGGAGCGCTTTAGAGATTAACCCAGACATTTGCCAAAAGGCAAGCTCGTCTGCCTTCTGGGCAAATTCTAATGCATAATTTGGGTTCAATCAGTATCAATACTGAATAAATTAATTTTATTCTGCAAAACTATATTAGTGGAATTACTTTTTTGGATTTTATTGGGCTTGCTTTTTTACACCTATATTGGCTATGGAATGCTCATTGCTGTTTTAGCCAAAGCCGGGCAATTCCTGAAGAAATCACAACCCAAACAATATATAAAAAACGATCCTGGCTTACCTAATGTATGCTTGCTGGTGGCAGCCTATAATGAAGAAGATTTTATTCAACAAAAGATCGAAAACTGTTTTGAGCAAGATTATCCCAAGGATAAGCTTACATACTTTTTTGTCAGTGATGGCTCCAATGATCGCACAGCGGAAATCATCAAGCGTTTTTCAGAGATAAAAGCTTTTCACAAAAATGAGAGAAAAGGAAAAATTGCGGCAGTACAAAGAGTAATGCCTTTTGTAAATTCAGAAATTGTAGTCTTTACAGATGCCAATACCCTGCTTAATAGGGATGCTGTTTTCAATCTTTTAAGGCATTTTAAAGAGAACAAAATTGGAGCAGTCGCAGGAGAAAAACGCATTCAAATAGAAAGTAGCATGGGGGCAAGTGCTGCCGGAGAAGGTATTTACTGGAAATACGAATCACTTATTAAAAAATGGGAATCACTATTTCATACTGTAGTTGGCGCTGCCGGAGAATTATTTGCCATTAGAGCTGAACTTTATGAAGCTGTAGAGAACGATACATTGGTAGAGGATTTTCATATGACCATTAATATAGCCGCTAAAGGTCATTCAGTTGTTTATGATTCTGAAGCTTATGCTATTGAAGGTCCTTCAAATGATATCAGTGAAGAATTTAAAAGAAAAAAGCGCATAGCTGCTGGTGGTTGGCAGGCTGCATATCGGCTCAGGAAGCTACTCAATCCTTTTCGCTATGGTTTGTTGAGTTTTCAATATTTCTCGCACAGGGTATTGCGTTGGACTATTGCACCGCTATGCCTTCCGCTCTTGTTACTGGTCAATATCCATTTAGCACTAACGGGCTCCATCTATTTTCAAGTGCTTTTATTTTTACAATGTCTCTTTTATTTGTTGGCCATAGTAGGCTGGTTAGCAGAGCAAAATAAAATGAAATTCAAAGTATTTTTTGTACCCTTTTACTTCTGCTTTATGAATTTTGCTGTCTTTGCAGGCCTTTATAGTTTGCTGAAGGGGGAACAAAGCGTTGTTTGGGAAAAGGCAAACAGAAAAAAGTAAAGTACCTCTCAGCAAGCGGCAATGATACCAAAGTGAAACTCCATAATCCATTCTCAAAAAAAACAGCAGGCTATATAAATAACCTGCTGTCCTTTTAAATAAAATTTTGATGCTTTATCAGTCGATCACTAGTCGCTGTACATGGTGATCTTTTTCAGTAGTAAGTTTAACCAGATAAACTCCGGCACTCAAGAGATCAAAATCATAATTGCGAATAGTGTTCCCCTGGTTCAGCGTTAACTCTTCTTCATAAATCACTTTGCCACTGAGATCAACCAAAGTAAACAAAGCTTTGGTAGTCTGTTCCATATCTACACTGAGATTGAATTGACCATCGTTAGGATTAGGATAAATACTGATTGCATTTTCAGCAAACAATCCTTCTATACCTACACAATTTTCAACAGTAATTGTTGCTGAAGCCGTATTTGTACATGCTTGATCAGTTTCAACTTCTACAGTGTATGTACCTGGGAACTCAACAGTAATCATTTGCGTGTTTCCTACTAAATCACCATTTAAAGTCCAACGGTAAGCATCAAATCCAGCTCCTGCATCAAATATCACCCAGGCAGTATCACAAAGCGTGGTATCATTTCCAATACTAACAGAGGGCAGTGGATTAACAGCCACTGATACCGTATCGCTATCAGAACATGTACTTGGGTCGGTAACAGTAACAGAATAATCTCCTGCAGTACTTACAGACAAGGTCTGATTGTCACTTCCATCTGACCATTCATAATCTGCGCCTGCATTTCCGGCATCGAGCACCAGTGCATCGCCCTGGCAAATCTCACTGTCGGCTCCAAGATTAACAACCGGACTTGGATTTACCGGTACAGGTACAGGAATCAGGTCTGAGTTACATCCGGGAACTAAGATTTCCCAATCGTAGAAGTAATATACATATGTAGGGCTAAAGCTATTTCCTGTAATGGTCAAAAATCCGGGCAATTCATAAGGATAATTAGCTCCTGTAGTATTTCTGTAAATACTTGCACTTCCAAAGTTCTGAACTCTCAGTTGATATCCCGTACCCGGTGGAATGACAAATCCTAAATTATAACGGTTAGGTCCATCAACAATATTCAATGAAGCTGTTTGCAATACATTGCTATTGTTGTCCTCCAGTGTTACAGTGATTGTACCCCCTGTTCCATCGCCAATAATTAGTACTGAATTTAAAGTGAGCGTTTGGAATACATCAAAAATCATGTATTGATTTGTTAAGGCAGAAGTATTTGTAGTTCCAATTGTATTATCCAAAGGCCCTACAAAACCACTTTGCTCGTCAATCAACTCTGCATACAAAGTATCGCTTTCAGTTAAGAAAGGCGTAACTACACTTCTGCCAGTATCATACACTGCTGAAGCAGTATCATTTTCCAAATACCAGTTCACCATCATTGCAGTAGTGCTTACATCTATAGTTGCAGTACCACTGTCACAGATTGCAGATACATTGTCAACGATCAAATCAGGAATGGCCAGATTTTCTACTGTGGTATTTATAGTATCATTGCTCAACTCTTCATCATTGGCTACTGATACAAATATCTCTATATCATAAATACCATCCATAGTAAAATCAAATCCACTTAATGTAACAGTGTCATACTCTGCAATTCCAACACTTGCAGTACCGGTTCCTCCTAAAACAGGTGCAGCACCATTAACAGAATAATAAACATCCACATTGGACTGTGGCTGAATACCAAAACCAGCTATACGCACCACAATTGAATCAGCAGCAATATCACAATCATCCTGTGGTTGCTCCAAAATTTCCAATAATGCGATATCAATTTGCCTTACATCAAATTCATCGGCACCGATATCAGGGAAAGTCGCATTCCTGGTATCGCCATCGACATCAACCGTAATTCCAATTGGTGTAGCTGATGAATCTGCCAGTGGGCCAAGCACATGAAGATCATTGGAAGTAGATATAAATATTGGATTACCTTCCAATGAATTGGTGTTGTAATTACCGGGTAAATTGGCCTGAAAATCTGCCAGATCAACAAAATTTGCAGTTCCTACTTCTACAAAATTGGTATTGGATACAGGTGTGTAATAGATGTTGTAATCCAGTGAATCAAGCGGATCTGCATCTGAGTAATCCAGTGCATAGCCCGTTAAACTCGCCATAATATTGTTAACTACACGAACACCTATTTCCACATCGTTCAATCCCAAGCCGGGATCGCCCAAAACAGTATTGTGAAAGAAATCCGTGGATTCAACATCATTCAGGTATATGGCATAATCCGTTTCGCTGATCACCATATTGTTGGCTACCAATGATGGAACAGGCGGTGTATAGCCATCATTGCCATCTGTGATATATATACCCCAGTCAGGTGAAATCACATCATTGCCAATAATTGTATAGTTGTTCACATCTAATAAGTAGATGGCATCTGCAAAAGCATCTTGTAAATTTCTCACAATATTGCCTTCAATATACAGGGAATCTTGGTCATCTACTTCTATGGCGTGGTCATCCGCTCCGAATAGTCTATTGTTAATGATTTTATTGCCGATATTCAATCCTCCATCATCACCTTCTAAGTGGATATTCTTTTCACCTCCAATAATTAAGTTTCCTCTAAACGTATTGTAATTGGCATTGTCACCTTGTGAAAAATCATCTCCTTCATTTGCAGAAGATACTATACCGGCAACATCAAAGGTGGTTCCGATCAATTCTACTTCGATCTTACATGCTTCAATGGTATTGTAGTTGGCCGCATTGCTCAGCATAAAACCCCATTCGTCCGTATCAGCACCAGTATGGCTTACGGTCATGTTTTTGAAGGTGACATAATCCGCACCATTCAAGTAAACTACGGCATAAGTACTGCCGGAATTACCAGAACCATCGTATTCCAGTGTAACCAATGTGGAATCTCCACCATCAAAAGTAATGGTATTGGTTGCGGATGCTCCTGTTACTTCAGTTAATTGGACGCTTTCCTGATAAACACCTGGTTCGGCTGTAATAACCACGGGACCACATACACCATATTGATTAAGCGCATCCGCAGCCTCATTAAAGTTGAGGAAATCGCCATTTCCACTAGTATCAATGGTATATGTTCCTTCCAAACCAGTTCTAACTCCCGACATCAGTAGTGTGTCATTAGATGGATCCTGATCAGTTGATCCATTTGGATTATCTGTCCAAATTTGGATGTCATAAGTTTGGTTACCTCCCATGAAATTGAAAGTTCCAATCACAAAAGTGCTGTCTTCAAAACTTGGTAATACGCCATTAAAAGTAAAAGGTGTTTGAACGGCTCCATTTACCGTCCAGAAAATTTGAGCGGAATTGATATCTTGAAAACCTAAGTTTAGAATTTCCACACTTACATCCGAAACTCCTGGACAAATAGACTCCAATGGAATATTTGTTACGGATAAATCCCTATTGAGCACATCAAATTCATAGGCTCCAATATCAGGAAAATCCGTACTTCTTGTATTTCCATCGATATCAACTGTAATTCCAATTGGGGTGGCCGCAGAATCAGCTAAACCTCCAATAACCCTTAAGTCTGTAGCAGAAACAAAAAGTGGGTCACCTTCCAGTGAATTGGTATTGTAATTACCGGGTAAATTGGCCTGAAAATCTGCCAGGTCAACAAAATTTGCAGTCCCTACTTCTACAAAATTGGTATTGGATGCAGGTGTATAGTAGATATTGTAATCCAGTGAATCAAGCGGATCTGCATCGGCATAATCCAATGCAAAGCCCGTTAAACTCGCCATAATATTGTTTACCACACGTATTCCTGTTTCCACATCGTTCAATCCCAAGCCGGGATCACCCATTGTGGTATTGTGGAAATAATCAGTGGATTCTACATCGAGTAAATAAACTGCATAGTCCGATGTACTAATAACCATATTATTGGCCACCAATGAAGGAGCAGCAGGCGTAAAGCCATCGTTACCATCATTTACATATATTCCCCAATCGGGTGAAATCACATCATTTCCTATAATAGTATAGTTGTTCACATCAAATAAATAGATGGCATCTGCTCCAGCATCTTTTAAATCTCTTACAATATTGCCTTCAACATACAGAGAATCTTGGTCATCTACTTCTATGGCATGGTCATCAGCTCCGAATAATCGGTTGTTGATGATTTTATTACCAACATTCAATCCTCCATCATCTCCTTCCAAGTGGATGTTCTTTTCACCACCTATAATTAAGTTGCCCCTAATGGTATTGTAATTGGCATTGTCACCTTGTGAAAAATCATCGCCTTCATCAGCCGAAGCTACAATCCCAGCAACATCAAAGGTGGTTCCGATCAATTCTACCTCAATTTTACATGCTTCTATGGTATTGTAATTGGCTGCATTGCTCAACATAAAGCCCCATTCGTCCGTACCCGTTCCGCTATGTCGAACGGTCATGTTTTTAAAGGTTACATAATCCGCACCATTCAAGTAAACTACGGCATAAGTACTGCCTGAATTACCAGATCCATCATATTCCAGTGTAACCAAAGTGGAATCTCCACCGTCAAAAGTAATGGTATTGGTAGCAGAGGCACCTGATACTTCATTTAATTGAACGCTTTCCTGATATAAGCCTGGAACTGCATTGAATGTTACTGGGCCGCAAATGCCAAAATTATTCAAAGCATCAACTGCGGCATTAAAGCTTACATAATCTCCAGAACCTGATGGATCAATAGAATATGTACCGTCCAGACTAGTTGATATGCTTAATGAGGCCGTGTCATTGGCTGTATTGGGATCAGGCTGTCCATTAGGAGAAGCTACCCAAGCTACAATATTATATGGTTGTGGAGAGGAAGTAAAGTTGAAGCTGCCTACTACAAAACTTGAATCTTCACCTGAAGCCAGGGTGCCACCAAAACTCAATGGAGCTTGTACTGCACCATCAACACTATACACTACCAAAGCCGATGTTAAATCCTGTGTACCCGTATTGACTATGGTCACAGAAATATCCTCTGAACCTGCACAAATTGTCGAATTATTAATGGAGGCCAAACTTACATCATTGGCCTGCGCATCAACATTATTAGCACCTATATCAGCAGGCAAGGTTCTTAGCTCTCCAAAAATATCATCCGTAATGAATGGTATTTCAACTCCGGCCCCATCCAAAGCTGGATTGAAAGCATATAAGTTATTATTAGAAACATAAAGTGGATCTACAGAAATTGAATTGGCATCCGTTCCTGTTCCTGCCTGTAAATCACCTAGGGTAGGAAAGCCATTTCCTCCTAAATTGGCCAATTCTGCTCCAGTTGTATAAACATTGTTGTAATCAGAAGAATCAATTACATTGACAGAGGCTGTAGTAGTGATATAAACGGCATTTCCTCCATTGCTATTGGCAAAATTGTTATTCAACAAGGTAAGGAATTCCGTACCACCGTCAGTAGCGTAAAATGCGCCTGCTCCAGCATCTGTACCACTTGTTAAACCATTATTGTGCAAGAAATGTACATACTTTGCATCACTGTCTGCAAGCAAAGCTCTACCAGTAGCTCCTCCAGCCTGGGCAAAATTATTGTAAACCAATATAGGATTGTTAGCTGTTCCCTCGCAATCCCTAATAGCAATTCCGTATCCGCCTTCTTTTGCATAAACTTGATTGTATGCTACTTCTACATTATCGCCATCAGTATCCCTCAAAGAAATTCCAAAATATAGCTCTGTAGAAGTATTGCTAGTTCTACTGATTATATTGTTCAATATTTTAGAATTGGCATGATTTGGAGTGAATAATCCTACATAGAAAGTTTCAATCTTGTTGTTTTCTACAATTAATGAAGGTTGATTGTCTGTAAAACCTGCAGTGTTATAATACCAAAATCCATTTCCATTACCATTGAAAAAGTTATTTGTAAAAGTATTGTACAAATCATCCGAAGCATCGCTTGAAAAAACAGATGAATAATCACCAAACTCAATGGTTGTATAATTTCTTGAAGCTCTAAATTCATTATTAGAGAAATTATTGTAATCAGCACCATTTGTCAGCTCTAAAATGGTAGCATAATCTTCACCGCCCATTCTTTCAAATGTCAAATGTTGGAAAGTAAAGTAATCTGCTCCATCCATCAAAAGCAAATGATTGTCTGCTGAAGAAGTGGAAGAAGGATGTGAAAAAACTACGGTAGAACTGTCCAATAATTCAGACTGAACAGTAATGGTATTGGTAGCAGAAGCTCCTAAAATTTCAGGCACTTCAAATTGTCCGGTATAAGTACCGGGTTTCATATTAATGGTAACAGGACCACAAACACCATAAGCAGCAAGTGTATCAATTGCTTCTTGCAATCCGGCAAAATCAGAACCCGCATCCCCTGCCGTATAGGTACCAGTCAGTGAAGGGCTTCCAATAAAGAAGTCTAAAGTATCGTTGGCTGGTACAGTATCAACTACTCCGTTGGGCTCAACAGTCCAAGCTGCGATGTCAATGGATTGACCCGCTGTAAATGTAACATTACCCAATACTACATTCACGGATTCAGAGACCCCAATTGTATCCGTTACATCAACAGAACCTTGGAACGTGCCATTTAATGACCATTGTACTTCTACTGAATCAATACGATTGATTCCAAAATTTGAAACCTCAACTTCAACGGGTTCAATATCACCGGGACAACCAGTTTGGGGGGTTATTAATGAAGCAACACCTGCATCATTATCACCACTTGGAGGCAGTATGATTTCAGCGCCAAAACCTCCAAAGTTTGTTCCTGTAGTAGCAAAGAACTCTATTGTTAGGCAACCAGAGGCATTTGTAGCTTCATATAGTGTTGTTGTCATGCAACGATCACCTGTAATATCATTATTGAAAAGCTCGGTACCACTTGCTGCATTATTATCGTAAATAATCACCCAATCAAATGATGCAAACACATCAAATTCAAAGAAATCCAAAGACACTGGTCCGGAAGGATTATCAGGGCAGATAGTCATTATAGTAGTACACCCACAATTAAGATAGTCACCAGTGGTTCCAGCTGCCCCTCCACAAGCAGAAAAATCACCGCCAGGCCCTCCGTGATCATAAACAAATTCATAACCACTACTAGGAACATTTATAGTAGTGGTAGTTCCATCTACAGGAACATAGTCGGTCTGTGCAAAAGCACCACTAATTACAAACAGTAAGAGTACTGTAATCACACTCGATAAAGCTTTCATATCTATTGGTTTTTGTTTGGAGTTCTCTAATTTAATAAAAAAATGACAGCATTGTTCATTTAGCAACTACAATTTAATGTAAGTAGATGGTAAATCACGCTAAATCAAACCTTATATATTATAAAATAAAATGTTATCCTGTTCACAATTGTAAAACTAATTTAAACAATTAAAACAAATCAATTTTCTTCAAGCAATTTAAGCAACCTATCAGGATAATCCGTAATTATTGCTTTTATGCCATGTTCTATCATTTGCAGCATATCTTTCTGCTCATTCACAGTCCAGGGAACCACCTGTATATTGCGGCTGTTCATTTCGGCCATCAAACCTTGATTTACCAAAGAATAATGCGGGCTGAGAATATCCGGCATAGAACCGAGTATTTTTAACTGTTCGCCCAGCTTTTGGTTTTGTCCAAGCAACAATGCTGTTTTGTAATTCGGATAATCCACTTTTACAACTTCCAGGGTTCGAGGATCAAAAGATTGGATGATCACCCGGTCTTCAATACCATGATGATTCAACTCATCTATTAATAAATCGACAAATTCAGAAGGTTCAGGATGATAAATATGATCGCCTTCTTCGGTTGTTTTGGTCTCAATATTATAAAATACCGGCTCCAGCTTATTCGCTTTTGTATAATTCTCAACTTCATCGATCACCTCCGAAAGCAGTGGTTTGTGGACTTTCACTTTCTTTTGCTCAGAAAATTGCGGGTGGGGTTTACTGCCACAATCGTACTCCCTGATTTCATCGTAATTCATTTCATAAATATTGAGCTTTTCGCGGCTGTCTTCTGGCAATTCATTTCCTTCCCTGTCCAAACATATTTGTGGGGACATATATGGTTCATGCGATAGTATTACCTTATTGTCTTTGGTGATGACCACATCAATTTCAAGGGTTGTTACACCAAGATCAACAGCATGTATAAACCCGGGAATGCTATTTTCGGGATATAAGCCACGACAGCCCCTGTGTCCCTGTACATCAAATTTTTCAGGAGGTCTTTCTTGCGCAAGTGAAATTAAAGGAATAGTAAGGCTCAATAACAGAAAGATCAGTACAGGCTTAAGCATAGGTTTGAATTTGATTAACTCGAAGATAAAATTTATTTGGTGAATTCGTAGGTGAGGTTAGTGGGCTGAAGATGGACAAACCTTTTCCAAAGTTCAAAAACTTTGGAAAAGTTAAGGCAAAGAAGGAAAAACCCCAACAGGGTTTAGAGACCAATCAGGTTTACTGAGCTGAAGTCCATTTTGTAGCTCTTGCCCTCCATTTTTCAATATCTGTTTCCATTCTATAGCCTTTGGCTTTTATGGCTTTAACATCATTATTTATCAAATGATTAAGACTATGCCCCCAAATTATGCAAAGCTTGCGTTCTGGGCTGTTCTTCAAATAATTTGATGCTTCTTCTACCATGTCTTCATTCCAGAAAATCCAGCGAAAATCTTTAAACACGCTGTATTTTTCTTTGTTGTCATGATATTGCACATAAAATGTAATTGCCGGGCTGCCTTCATGATTTACAAAAACAGCTGTACCTGATC
Organism: Chitinophagales bacterium; assembly: GCA_040877935.1. Classification (NCBI taxonomy): domain Bacteria; kingdom Pseudomonadati; phylum Bacteroidota; class Chitinophagia; order Chitinophagales; species Chitinophagales bacterium. The sequence continues at coordinate 71,376 of JBBDNB010000019.1, read as the reverse complement.
TAATATCATTTTTCAATTCATCCATTACTTCCCTAGTTTCTTCCATCAGACAATGTTTTTCCGGGTGTAGATAAATCCAGCCATTCATTTTCATTAAAACAAACACCGTACTTAATAGCAAAAATGCTTTTGCAAATATTGGCGTTTCATTCCATAACCAACGAAAACCCAACACTAAAACCACAAAAATCAGGGGCATGCTAAACAATAATAAGCGGGGAATAAACGAATAATAATTTAAAAAGGAAGCCAGTGCAGCAAATGAAATAGGCAACAAAAACAATAAAAAATACCCTTTCTTGCTTTTAGCTAAATAAATTTTTCCCGCTGCTAATAGCACTAAAAACCAAACAATAGCTATTGCAGAACTGCCTATATAGGCATTAATCAATCCCTTAATAATTTTCCAATTTTGAATCCAGGCTTCTTTTTGCCATAGGGCATAATCCAAAAAATACTGCCCGTGGTAATTTTGCAAATAACTCGACTCCGCATCGCTTTTGAGCAAAAAGAAAAAATACAGGAAGAAATTCAATGCCCAAACTCCCGTGAGAAAACTGAAATACAACATGAATTTTTTCCACTCACCGGCATCAACTGATTGTTTGAAAAAATAAAGCCCCACAGCTGCCAAAACAAAAACCACTGGCATGGAGGACCAAATGCTTAATACTCCCATGATTGTCCAAAGTAAAATCCCTGAAGCTTTAAAAAACTGTTTGTAATTGCTGTTTATAGCTATTAAAACAAAAAACAAAGCCAACATGGCATCAGTGGTATATTGCTTCAGCATATTGCTTTGCATTAGCATAATATAGGAACTGCCAAAAAGGACAAGAGCAATAGAAATATACCAATTGTTCAGTTGTAAACCTGGATGTCTGCAAAGCCGAATAATAAGATAAATACATAGCAATGAAGCCAACAAAGCAGGAAGCCTGAGGGCATATTCATTCATCCCAAAAATAAGCGTAGAAATTTTAACTATTGTGAGAAATAAGGGGGGAGCGTATTGCTCATAATCCAAGTTTTGCCAAAGTTGTAAAAAACCTCTTTCAGCAATGTTTCTGGCCACGTTGGCCTCATCTATCATTAAGGAACTGCCGTGAAAAAAGGCCTTTAATCGAACAGCAACAATTAAAAAAATCACTAAAAGCAAAACAATTTTGCCCAGCAGTTCAATTTTTTCTTGACTTATGTTACTGTTCAATTTAGTTGGAATCTACAAATGAATCACTTCACCATAAGCCGCTGCGGCTGCTTCCATCACAGCCTCTGACATAGTAGGGTGCGGATGAACCGATTTGATGATCTCGTGTCCTGTGGTTTCGAGTTTGCGAGCCACAACAGCCTCAGCTATCATTTCCGTTACATTGGCACCAATCATATGTGCGCCAAGCCATTCGCCATATTTAGCATCGAAAATCACTTTCACAAATCCTTCTTTCACACCGGCCGCGCTTGCTTTACCACTGGCGGAAAATGGAAATTTGCCCACCTTGATCTCGTATCCGGCTTCTTTTGCAGCTTTTTCGGTATATCCTACGGATGCTACTTCTGGTTGACAGTAAGTACATGCTGGTAAATTATTGTAGTTCAGCGGTTCGGGATTTTCCCCTGCAATTTTTTCCACGCACACTATACCCTCAGCAGAAGCCACATGCGCCAGCGCAGGACCTTTCACCACATCGCCTATTGCATAGTAGCCATCCACATTGGTTTTGTAAAACTCATCGGTTTTAATGATGCCTTTTTCGGTTTTTATCCCCACGGATTCTAGCCCTATGTCCTCGATATTCGGGGTTATTCCAACTGCTGACAAGACAATATCGGCTTCTAATTTTTCAGTGCCTTTGTCATTTTTCACATGCACCTCACAGGATTTACCTTTGGTATCTACTTTCTCTACTGCACTGCCCAGCATCATTTTGATGCCTTTTTTCTTGAAATTTTTCTGCAATTCCTTAGACACTTCCTCGTCCTCATTGGGAACTAGATTGGGCAAATATTCCACTATAGTTACTTCCGTGCCAATGCTATTGTAGAAATAGGCAAACTCTACGCCTATAGCCCCTGCACCAACCACTACCATTTTCTTGGGCTGCTTTTCCAATGTCATGGCCTCGCGATAGCCAATGATCTTTTTGCCATCTTGTTTTAAGTTTGGTAATTCTTTTGAGTGAGCACCTGTTGCAATAATAATATGTGAAGCTGAGTAGTCTTTTGATTTCCCATCCTCAGATTTTACTTCCACTTTTTTGCCGGGTTTTACTTTTCCGGTTCCTGCCAAGACTTCAATCTTGTTTTTCTTCATCAAAAACTGAATGCCTTTGCTCATTTGATTGGCACTGCCACGGCTTCTTTTCACCATTGCCGGAAAATCGGCTTTGGCGCTTTTTACCTCTATTCCATAATCATCTGCATGATTGATATAATCAAATACCTGCGCGCTTTTCAGCAATGCCTTGGTGGGAATACAGCCCCAATTGAGGCAAACTCCGCCCAGCTCTGCTTTTTCTACCACTGCTACTTTCTTTCCCAACTGCGAAGCCCTAATTGCAGCAACATACCCGCCCGGGCCGCTTCCTACTACTATGATGTCAAAATCCATCTTTTTTATTTGATTGTTTGTTTATTGAATTGTTTCGAGCATTTACCCCTGGCAAATACTCCTGTAGCAAATTACCACAAAAAGGCGCATTATTTCAAATTTCAGTTTCTGGAAAGATTTGTAGAGACCTTCAAGGTTTCAAAAAAACCTTGAAGGTCTAGAACGATAGTGGGACGACTAAAAAAGTCGTGACCACTGCAATACTCATTTACTGATTCTAGCTTTGATTCTATTCCCTTTTAGCTGGCGCGAGCTTTTAGCTCGTGTCTTATTTCCCGCTTAAGCAAGTTTCATATCAAAATTAAAACCTACTTCGTCAAATCCTCCTCGTGTACTACCTCGTGTTTTGAGTTGTCAAAGGCAAAAACCTGCCCTTCGTCCAGTTCCAGATTTGGATTAAAAGTCTCAATTTGCCAGGTGAATTCCACTTTATCTTTATTGCGGATTTGTGCCTTTTCAATTTCACTTTTCGCAGTATTTACAAACAAATGAATGCGCTCAAATGGGCTTTCAGAAATATCTTGTGGAATCAATTCGATTTTGGCCACTCCATTGTTTTCTTCCAATAATCTGTAGTAAAAATCCTTTTCATAAATTGTAAACAACTGGGCCGGGCTTTCAATGTTTTCCGGGTCTGGCTCGTAGAAGTTGATCTGCAATTCTTTGGAATCCTTCAAATAAGTCCAGCGCTTTACATTGTCGCAAATCACTATAAGCTGATCGGTCTCAAGGCGGTATTTTTCATCCTTAATTATTGCAGAACCATTGTAACTTTCATTCAAATCTCCTTCTGCAGATTCCATACTGAGCTTGAATTCAACTTTCAGTGATTTAAAAGATCGGTATTTTTTGCTCACCTTGTCGAGAATAACTTTTGCTTCGGGGTCGTTCTCAATCTTTCTATCTTGCCCCTGAACTGTACTTTCGCCAATAAAAAACAAACTTAATGTTATCCAAAGGCAAGTATATAATTTTGTCATAATTTTTATTGTTTACGCGTTTGAGCTCAAAAACTGTTCCAATTGATACATGTCGGGAATCAATACTTCCCTTGCTTTGCTTCCTTCATTGGGGCCAACAATACCCGCAGCCTCCAATTGATCCATAATTCGCCCTGCACGATTGTATCCCAATTTCATTCTTCTTTGTATCAGTGAAGTAGAACCTTGTTGATTTTGCACAATAACCTGTGCTGCTTCCTCAAAAAGCGGATCGCGATCTTCGGGTGCAAGTCCACCAACTACGCCCTCATTGTCCTCTCCATCATACTCAGGCAATTGATGCACTTCGGGATATCCTCTTTGTTCTCCAATAAAATTTGTAATGTCTTCCACTTCTGGTGTATCCACAAAGCCACACTGCAAGCGCACCATATTGCCGCTATCACTCAAAAGCATATCTCCCCTACCGATCAGTTGATCTGCTCCACCAGTATCAAGTATGGTGCGTGAATCCACTTTAGAGGAAACCTTAAAGGCAATACGTGCCGGGAAATTGGCTTTGATCACACCTGTAATAATATTCACAGATGGTCTTTGTGTGGCAATCACCAAATGAATACCAATGGCACGGGCCAATTGCGCCAATCTGGCTATTGGTGTTTCCACCTCTTTACCGGCTGTCATCATCAGGTCGGCAAACTCGTCAATTACCAAAACGAAATAGGGCAAAAACTGATGGCCTTTTTCTGGGTTCAATCTTCTTGCCTTGAATTTGGCATTGTACTCTTTTATATTTCTTACCTGTGCTTCTTTGAGCAGATCATAGCGATTGTCCATTTCAATACAAAGTGCATTCAATGTAGCAATCACTTTTTTGGTATCTGTTATAATTGATTCTTCCTCACCGGGCAATTTCGCGAGATAATGTTTCTCAATATTTTTGAAAAGTGTAAGCTCCACCTTTTTAGGATCGATCAATACAAATTTCAATTCTGCCGGATGTTTGCGATAAAGCAGCGATACCAAAATTGCATTTAAGCCAACAGATTTACCCTGTCCGGTAGCACCGGCCATAAGCATATGCGGCATTTTTGCCAGATCTGCTATAAAAATTTCATTGGAAATGGTTTTCCCCAACACAATGGGCAGTTCAAATTTTGATTTTTGGAATTTTTCAGATGCGATCAAATCGTGCATGGAAACAATTTCCTTTTTCACGTTTGGCACTTCAATACCAATGGTTCCTTTTCCGGGTATTGGCGCGATAATACGGATGCCCAGTGCTGCAAGCGAAAGTGCAATGTCGTCTTCCAGATTTTTGATCTTGGAAATGCGGACTCCGGCTGCCGGTACAATTTCATAAAGTGTAACCGTAGGGCCAACCGTAGCTTTTATACTTGAAATACTGATATTGTAATTGCTAAGGGTTTCAAGGATTTGCTCCTTGTTTTTTTCCAACTCCTCTTTATCCAGTTCTATTTCATTGTCCCCGTATTTATTCAAGAGATCAAGACCGGGAAACTTATAATCAGAAAGATCAAGTCTAGGGTCAAATTCGGGGGCATTTTCAGCCATGAATTTTTCTTCACGCGCAGCCTCTATTTCTAAATCTTGCTGCTCGTCATAGCTTTGTGCTTCAGTGTCTTCTCCATCCTGTGGAGTATTGATCTCCAGGTCGAGATTAGGTTCATCCTTGTTTTTTTTCTTCGACTCACTTTTGGGTACTTCAAACTCAATACTTTCTGAAGCAGTATTTTTATCTTCAGAATTATTATTCGCTGCTTCAGAATAATCTTTTTCTCTTGACAGCTCAGGTTCAGCTGCTTTGTTTTCTTCCTTGATTTTTTCCTGCCATTCTTTTACTTCACTGTCATCATCTGTAAAACGGAAAGCCTTTTTGCTCTCTTTCACACGATCCATAATCCTGTTGTGGAAAGAAAAGCTCGGGTTAAAAACAACAATGATGTAAGTTATAGCCGAAAACAAAACAATAAGTACTAAACCAACGCTTCCGATAATAGTAGTCAGGCTATTTGTCAAATATTTGCCAAAAGCTCCACCATAGGGAAAATCAGCTGATTGCAATGCGAAACCCAATACCAGCGATATCCAGATAAGAAACACAAATGAGTGGCGAAAAATTTTCCCCAGGGGTATTGCACTACTTTTGAACAGTAATTTAATACTCAACACAAATGCAAGAGGAAGAAAGAGGAAAGAAGCCAGGCCGAAGCCATAATAAAATACATGATGTGCAATTACAGCACCAAGCCTACCCGCTAGATTAGAAGCTTCTTTTGTCCCTTCATAATTGAATAAATAATCAAATGGCTTGTTGTGTACTTCTGAAAAATCACTCGACATTGAACCCAGGTAAGATATAAAAGAAAGGGTCAGCAATATGGAGACAAATAGCATAAACAAACCCAGAATTTTCGGGGTTCTTTCATCCTTTAAAAAACCAAATTTATTACTTTTTGTGACAGTCTTATTTTTGCCTGATGCAGAGTTACTGTTGGTTTTCTTACGTGATTTTCTTTTTGTTTCAGCCATTAAATTGATGTGATTAATCAAGACAAAGGTACAAAACCTGAATTTTGAAATTGCATATCGAACACCTATCGATATAGGTTTATTCGGCAATTTAGAGAAAGATGTTGAATAAAGGGATTGAAGTTTTCCGAATCTTTTAGATTTGTGTATATTTTACAAGTCACTAAAAAATGATAAAATGATAAAAGGAAATTTTGAAGTACCAATAGCAGTGAATGAACCCGTAAAATCCTATGCTCCGGGAAGTCCTGAAAGAAAAGCTATAAATGCTGCATTGCTTGCGGCCAAATCGGAAGTAAGGGATATTCCCATGTTTATCAATGGCAAGGAAGTACGAACCGATAATAAAGTATCCATGCATCCACCCCACGAAAAAGAACATGTGCTGGGGCATTACCACAAAGGGGATGAACAGCATGTGAAAGCGGCTATTGAAGCTGCACTTGCCGCAAAAAGCAAATGGGAAAACATGAGCTGGGAACAACGCGCTTCTATATTTCTGAAAGCTGCCGATCTCCTGGCAGACAAATACCGCTACAAAATCAATGCAGCTACTATGCTTTGCCAGTCTAAAAATGTATTCCAGGCAGAAATTGATTCTGCCTGCGAATTGATTGACTTTTTGCGCTTTAATGTTCAGTACATGACAGACATTTACAATGAACAGCCCGAATCCTCTGAAGGAGTTTGGAACAGAACTGAATACAGACCATTAGAAGGGTTTATACTGGCCATCACTCCTTTTAATTTCACTGCAATTTCAGGCAACTTGCCCACGGCTCCTGCTTTGATGGGCAATACAGTGGTATGGAAACCTTCCGACACTCAGATTTATTCCGCATGGGTTATTATGGAAGTCTTGCGTGAGGCCGGTTTACCGGATGGCGTGATCAACCTGATTTATACAGATGGCCCGGTTACTGGAGAATACGCTTTGGATCACCCCGGTTTTGCAGGCGTGCATTTCACGGGCTCCACCAAAACTTTCCAGTGGATGTGGAAAACCATTGGCGAAAATATTTACAAGTACAAAAGTTACCCTCGTATTGTAGGCGAAACCGGGGGAAAGGATTTTGTAGTCGCGCACCATTCAGCTCAACCCAAAGTAGTGAGTACCGCCCTGTCGCGCGGAGCTTTTGAGTTTCAGGGACAAAAATGTTCTGCTGCTTCAAGAGCCTATATCCCAAAATCAATATGGCCTGAAGTAAAAGAATACTTGCTCGAGGATTTGAAAACTTTTAAGATGGGCACTACCGAAGATCTGGGCAATTTTATAAATGCAGTAATCGATGAAAAATCATTCGATAAGATTGCAGGCTATATCGACCAGGCAAAAGAAGACGGACAGGAAATCATTGCTGGCGGGAATTATGACAAAAGCAGAGGCTACTTCATTGAACCTACAGTGATTGTCGCAAATGATCCCAAATACACCACTATGCAAGAAGAGATTTTCGGGCCTGTACTTACCATATATGTTTATGAAGAAGATTTTGAAACAGTATTGGACCTTGTTGATTCCACTTCGCCCTATGCACTTACCGGGGCTATTTTGGCACAGGATCGTGTGGCCATCGAACAAGCTACAGAAAGATTAAAGCAAGCAGCCGGCAATTTTTACATCAATGACAAACCAACCGGAGCAGTTGTGGGGCAACAGCCTTTCGGAGGGGCACGAGCATCAGGAACAAACGACAAAGCAGGCTCACTCTTAAATTTATTGAGATGGGTTTCTGCACGTTCCATTAAGGAAACATTCGTACCTGCTACCGATTACAGGTATCCTTTTATGAGTGAATCATAGTTATCAGTTGCCACCTTTTTATTTGAGCTTAAAACTATTAAAGCCAATCAACCAATAGCTTTAAACAGATTGCCCGCTACCGGAAAATGAATTCCGTTAGCGGGTCTTTTTTCTTTATTACTCAAGCCATCATATTGTATATTTTCAACTTCTTTAGTTGTCTAACCCTCATTAAGGAATTGAAAATTTGATAAATAAAAATCAGCAACTTATAAACAAAGGGCTTATCCTTCTCAGAATTTTATTGAAAATGTTAGAACACAATACTGTTAGTAGTTATAGTTTTTTATTTAATTTAAATAAATAACACGGGGGGCATCGTCAAATAATTTATTGAAATATTTTTTATGAAATTACCTATTTCGATTAATTTGTTTTTGTAAATTACAACCAACTAAAACTCTAAGGTCATGAAAAATTCATTATTCGTTATTTGTATTGCAATTTTTACTACTTTAAGTTATATGGTTTCAGGTCAGGCAAATCTGAGCTTCAACAACAACTCTTCACAAATCAATGGGAATACATCAGCATTCGTACAAGGCGCTGCACCATTTATGCCATGTCCTCCACCTAGGTCCATTGCAGATTCAATTGTAGGTAGTTTTGTAAATGCAAATGAGGCTACTGTTTTTGGCAATTTTTCTACGGTTACCAACCTTATGTTTACCTGCCCTACTACGGGCAATGGAAGTGGCTTTGTAAGCATAGCCGGTTCTGACTCCAATCGCTTGCGAATAGTGTGGGACAATATAGCCCGTGCCCAATTCAGTTGTGATGACAACCTTTGTCCCTGGTATGCAAATGGTTCTTCCAATTTAAATGCATCATTGACTTTGGTAGCTCAAAATATCCCCCCAGGCAGAAGTGCGGTTGTAGCATACAATTACAGTGTAATCACACATTTAAACAACAGACCGGAAGCATTTAATGAAGATACGGCCTATACAACTGGCGTAGGGCTTAATATTGACGGAAACAATCTTTTGCCCGGAAATTTTGACCTTCCTCCAAATATACAAGGACGCTACAGGGGAAATTATATTGGCGATCAAATTGGAAGTATGCTCGTGGAAAATGGCGATACATTCACAATAAACATTACTGCAATGGCCTATGCGGCTATCAATCCACCGGGCAGAACACCGAACTATGAAAGATATGACATTGCCTGGGCAGAATATTTCGGCACTATGGATATTGCCATAGAATTGGTGGATACAGGCTATGTTTACAATCCGAATGGCCCATTGCCGCCTTTTGTAGGAGGTTTGTTCAACTGTTCAAATGAAGCACTGTATTTTTCTGTTGACATTGGCAGTGATGCCGAATGGAGTGATCCCAACAATAGCGGAAATGAAGTTTTTGATCCTGGAGATATTTATCAGTGGAGAACCAATACAGCGGCCTCCGGTATGGTTTATAATGATGCCAGTATTTTTGGTTCTGACCCGGCACCAAATGCCACAGCCTCTGCTCCTTTATGCAATCCCGCTTTGTCCATTTTTGATCCAGGAACTGTTGATTCAGTGGCACAACATTATTTTGATATTGATGGAAATGACCGCATTCATATCGATTTGAACAATACTACATTCGGCCCCGGGCAAAGGGTAAATTACGTAGCAGGATCATGTATTCACCCCCCTAAGTATATGCTCCTTTCTTTTGATGAGGATTATGCTTATGCATTTATAGGTAATGCAAATTCAAATTTATGCGTAAACCCTATAGATCCTGATGCAGTGATGGGTTCAGCACTTGGGAAAGATGAAGTATTGAATTCTATTGTCAATATAGATTCCGTAACAAACCGATGGATGGTCACCCCCGCACCGCTTTACAGAGAAAGTGAAATCCACACGGATCTTAGCCCCGATCCTGATTTCACGCCTTCAGGAAAAGCATTCAACAATGATATTGATGCGCTTGATGCTTATAAATCCAGCGACTGTCTTTACCAATATATATCTGTTGATCATGAAGCAAGATTTACCGATAATGGAGTGGTTTTAAGACCAGGTGTAATTTATCAGGTAAATGATTTTGGCAGTATTGATCCTGTAATTGATCCTCAATTAAACCTGGGAATTCACCCCGAAATTGATATCAATGCTTTTGAATTTGCCTGGTTACCCGACCTCTCAGATGGTGGTGCATTAAAACTTGCCCTGGTCTTTAGCGTGGACAATGAAGATTTCTATAGCAGTGAGACGCAACAAGACACATTAAACCCTGCCGTTTTATATGCCTCATTTTTAGATGGCAGTTTTTTCAGTTTAAGCGACCCCGTTTCTTATATGGCTGTAGATGATACGGCTGCCCAGGCTTTTATCCCCAATATTGATGCGCTTGCATTTTCCTGTCGTCCGTTTACATCAGATTCGCTTAATATTTTTCAACCCAACAATCCACCAATTGACAGTAATGGAACCATTAATAATATAGAAGGGCGAATAAATGACAATATTGATTTAGAAGTATTTCCTAATCCTGCTAAAGAACAATTATTTATTAGTTATAATCTAAAAAGCTATGCCCGTTTAGATTTACGCATTTTTGATATGAGTGGCCAAGAGCTTTATATGAAAAACATATCAAAACAACAGGCTGGTAAACACCAACACATAATAAGCCGGGACGTTTTAAAGCAGTTTTCTTCTGGAATGCACTTTGTTCAAATAACTGTTTCCGATGGTGAAAAAAGCAGTACTTATTACCGTAAAGTGGTGATTGATCAGTAAATATTGTTGAGCTTTAACATCCTGAATTTGAGATACTTGATTATCCCCAGACTTATTAAGATCAATTGATTTAAATCTTGCTGTAAAGATTCAGCATCATTTGAAACTTTAAGTTGGATAATTTTTAGCTCAAGATTACCTGCAAGCAAATAGAGTTGTTTTTTACCTACCAAACTCACAGAGGATTTATACTTGTGCAGTAGCGCAGCAAGCAATTTGAAATTGTCATTCTGAAGAGCCAAATCCATTTCAAATAGCAATGCTGGTGTTTCGGCTACAAAAACTGTAATTATTTCATTTACAAATGCTGTGTCACCGGCACTCAGTTTTTCTAAAGCTGAAATGTCCGGATTAAGAGGCAGTATCTCATTTATATTAAATTTATCCCCAAGCATTTCCATTCTACACCTATTCATTCGCCTCTATTATTTTTATTCAATATTTCAATTCAGGTTTAAAAACCCCATTATTTATCAATATGATTTGATCACCTTAACCGTCTCACTGTAAGTGTTGTTGTCTGTAATTTCAAGCAAATAAGTCCCCTGGCTTAATGATGAAAGACCACTCAATTGAATTTTATTGCTGCCCACATGTGCAGAATGTTCTTCAGCAAGCACTATAGCTCCCGACAGGTTGTACATTTTAACAGACATTATTCTGACTCCGGAGCTGAAATAGCGCAATGCCAATTCAGAATTAAAAGGATTGGGGCCTACCCTATCTACATAAATATCGTCAATACCGCCTCCTGCTTCTAAATACACGCTTTTGATATCAAAATACTCAAATTGCCCGTCATAATCAGTTTGTTTCAGGCGATAATAGTTTTCTCCCTGCTCAGCATTTTCATGTAAAAATTCATAGCTGAGAATATCGGTGCTATTGCCTGCGCCCTGTACTTTTCCAATTGGAGCAAATGCTGATCCGTCAGTGCTGTGCTCAATAGTGAAATAATCATTGTTGATTTCTGTATAGGTTTCCCAGGTGAGCATTACACTTTTGTCATCCCAGAGCTCTGCCCTGAAATAGCTCAGTTTAATAGGCAAGGCATCGCCTTCTCCTTCCTGTCCTACTCCAAAATCTGAAAAGCTTGTAAGGTTGTTCAGCAATGAAAATCCATCAGACACTTTCCTTCCGAGGCTAAGCAACAAATTCAATGTTCCGCCTCCCGTACTCCAATTAGTTGCATCACTGCCATGAGGTCTTTTAACCACTGAAAAACTATTGTCTTCCAATCCACTCATGTTTTCAGTGCAAAGCCTGATATTATAGGAGCCACTTGTTGGCTGTACATCAGGCTCAATCACCCATATACAGGCTTTATTCAGGCTTCTGATTGACATGCCCAGATCAAGTATAAATACATCACTATCATCATGATTAAAAATATCAGTAAGATGAATGGTAATATTGGAGGTGCCTTTCAGTTTTTTGGCTTCAATAAGTACCCAATGGTAATTATTTTCATTCCCTTTTCCTACCGGGAACATATAATCTGTATAACCATCATTGATTTTTCGGTTCAGGTACCCCGCTACATAATTGTTTTTATTGTATCCGCTTATGGCTTCTTCCGAATCTGATAATATTTTTACAGTATCACTATTGGTAAAAATCATACCACTTTGGAAGTTAAGGTTGTTTGCAATACCAAAATTTGTATGCAATTGCAAGCCGCTGCTATTTTCCATTGCAGCATTATAAACCTCTACATCATGCGGGCCATAAAGGTTTTGTGTGCTACTGCCACTGAAAACAAATTTACCGGCAGTATTCACAATATCACCCATAATATGCGCATCGCCATACAATCTGAACAATGCATTGTTTTCTATGGTCAATGTGTTTTCATCATGCAATATCAAGGTTTTAGCTTTTGCTGTTTTTCCACTTTCCACCAGTGGGTCAAAAGGCGTATTGCCGGGAATTACGGCAGAATCATTTTCTGTGGGAACATAGTGCATGGTCCAGTTTAATGTATCAAACCAATCAATACTTTCAGTTCCTTTCCACCTGTTGGGGGATATATGTTTATTGTCCGCCCATGAGTTGCAATTTTCCTCGTCTCCCAAGGTATAAAATTCGAGGGGTGCAGATTGATTTTTATATTCGGTACATATCCATTCTTCAGAGCGAACTGCTTGTAATACACGCAACTCATCTATCAAACCTTTAAAGTACCTGTTGTCATGACGCTTTGCGATAAAGAAAATATCCTGTCCGTGATTGATCATATTTCCCTCAACATCCTCTGAGAAAACTTCAACCCCATTTACAAATCCTCTTAATTTAGCATTATTAAAAGTCATGGCCAGATATTGCCATTCATCAAGTGCAACATTTCCCTGATTGACTGTGGTATGACTTACTCTATTTGTACCAATACCCACCTTGAGTTTTTCTCCCTTATCCAAACCCAGCAGGTATTTTTCCTCATTTACATCTTTTGATTTTGCCAAAAGGGCTATGTCTGCACTTGCATCCCCTACATTTATAGAATTGTCAATTTTTGCCCAACCTGAAATTGTAAGCCTTTTATTACCCACAAATTTCAACTGTGCCGGCATACCTATGTTTACATAATCATCAATTCCATCAAACTGAATTGCTTTTCCAAGGATTCCATCTACCAGGTTAGAGCTGCTCATCCCCCCCTCAAATGTACCATTATGGCTGTAATAACCGTTATCAAGCAAATCTGAAGAAGCAGGATTACTGCTCATATGCCACACTGCTTTATAATCAGAGTCCCATATGTTTGAAGAAAGGTTCGTATTTGCATCACTGTTGCCGTAATACATGAAAATATCTGTATTCTCAGTGGCCGACAATTCAGGAAGCATCACCCATGCTGAAAATTTTCCTAAAAGGGGATCGTAATCTTCTGTTTGAAAGCTAAGCAAAGTTTTGCCATCTTTCGATGTGAATACAATGTCATACCCATTGCTATCGGCAACACTGCCTCCATTTGAAATTGATTTGAGTGCTTCCCTTTCTACATTTACAAACAATGGAAAGCTTACAAAATCAGCTGAACCACAAACTTCACTGCCTTTAATTCTGATATGAATTCGTTTGCAATAATTTGGAAGAAATTCAATATTGCTGTTGTCAACTGATTCTTCTATTGTAGTATCAATCACGCTGTAGCGCTGAGAAACTTCGTAAAAGGCAAAGGGGTTTTGGATATTGTTGTATTCTGTTGCTATCCAGTGTTCGTTCAGGATGCCATCATAAATTCTCAACTCGTCAATTGTTCCTTTAAAATAATTTGAAGAACTGAGGTTGCCTATAACCCTTCCTATGTCATAAAAGGCATTACTTATACTTCCACTTGATGATGATGCGCTATCAGAAAGACTTCCATCTATATACACACGAATTTTACCATCTGCTGATTCACGGGTTATAACAACATGGTGCCAGTTGTCGTCCACTACCGATTGTGAAGAGAAGGCACCTGAAGTATTGCCGGCTTGCCCTCCAATTTTTCCATTATCGTCAATTATGCCATAAAAGATTTCATTAGTACTAAGCAGTAAGGCTGAAACTCCCGTTATTCCCGGCATTGACTTATAATTGCTTTGTTCAGGTTGGTTATTTGTTTTTATCCATGCTGAGAAAGTAGCAGTTTTTCCCAACCAAATGCCCAAATCCTGTGAACAATTCAAATAATCATCGTTGCCGTCAAAATACCAGGCATTTCCTACTATACCATCCACAAAGTTTAAACTGTCAGTAGTTCCGAATTTAGTGGCACTAACAGCATTTGATGTGCCATCTGTCAATTGCGGAGCAGATATAAGAGGGTTGTTTTCAAAATGAAAAGCTGTTTTATAATCAGATTTCCAGGTGATTGAAGTGGATTGCTCTGAATTTATATTTTTATTGCCATAATAAATCCTGAGAATAGTGTTTTCCGAAGCACTTAAATTTGTTACTCTTACCCAGGCCAAAATTTCTCCAGACGAGGCATCATAACGCTCTATCTGATGTGCAAGCTGATTGCCCCCATCATCCGTGAAAATGATATCGTAGCCGTTCTCACTTTCAACATTACCACCATTGGAAATCGAGCTGTAATCATTGTCCTGGATACTGATTAAAACAGGAAATCCCTCTAAATCAGTACTGCCCGAAACTTTGGTATGATCAATGGTAATCCCCCTGTAATAAGTATAACCTGAAGGGTGATCTCCCGATCGCGGGCCAAAATTGAAAAAGAAAAATGAAACCACTGCAAAAAAGAGTACTGTAGCTGCAATGGAAACCCTATTGTTTGGACGATAGCCACTATTGTGTAATGGATTTTTACCAGTATTATTCATTGATATGCGGTTTGGTTTGCAGCTTGTGTTACGTATTATCACTTAAATAGTTACGGTAAAATGATTAATGGCATTTTGAAAAAGTGAAGGTTGTAGAGGATTTTGGTTACTTTTATTCCATGGAAAAAATAAAACTGATCAACATAGCCTCCGCCCGCTCGGGCGATAAAAACGACATCTGCAATATTGGTGTACTTGCACGCAAACCAGAACACTATCCACTGTTAAAAAAATACCTACACGCTGATATGGTTAAGAAATATTTCAAAGGACTGATCAAAGGAAAAGTGGAGCGCTTTGAATGGGATGCCATAGAAGGACTGAATTTTGTTTGTCATGAAGCCCTGGATGGCGGAGCATCCCGGTCTTTGAGGATGGACACTTTGGGCAAAAATTTTTCCAGCCATTTATTGGGCTTGGAATTGGAAATGGAGGAAGCGGATTTTAAACAAATAAATGCTTAGAGATTAGCTCTTTTTTAGCATGAATAATGCTTAATAAAATTTTAGTTTTATAATGTACTGGAATTTGAAAGTGTACACAACAAACGACAAATTTTAACACAATGGGTCATGACCCATTGGATGTCCGGCATTTGTTTTTTGAATGCCCACACCGCAATGATTTGACTATTTTAACTCATCCATTATTGTCGTTAATAATTGCGTTTGATTTCTCCAGTAAACAATAACAGTATTTAATTTTTTCGCAACTTTGGAAAAAATAATAGTCTATGTTGAGAATTGATATGCACACGCATATTATGCCCCGGGAAATGCCGCCATTTGCCAAAGAGTTTGGTTACGAGGGTTTTATCCACTTAGAGCACCATCGTAAAGGTTTTGCCAGAATGATGCAGGGCGAGACTTTTTTCCGAGAAATTGCCGAAAACTGCTGGGATCCGGCTGTTCGGATTAAAGATTACGAAACACATAATACGCAGGTTCAAGTAGTTTGTACCATTCCCGTGCTTTTCGCCTATTTTGCAAAACCAGAGCACGGGGCAAAAGTAGCCCGCTTTTTAAATAATGATTTGGCGAAAAGACTGGCAGATTTCCCCAAAAACTATGTTGCATTGGGCTCACTTCCCATGCAAGATTCCGATTTGGCTATTAAAGAATTGGAATATTTGAAAAGCATTGGTTTTCCAGGAGTACAAATTGGCTCAAACATAAATGATAAAAACCTGGACGACCCTGGGTTGTTTCCCATTTTTGAAGCCTGTGAAGCTTTGGACATGGCCGTATTCGTCCATCCCTGGAATATGATGGGCAAAGCAAAAATGGAAAAATACTGGCTACCTTGGTTGGTTGGAATGCCTGCTGAAACGGCACGTGCCATTTGTTCCATGATTTTCGGTGGCGTGTTTGAACGCTTACCTGACTTACGAGTAAATTTCGCCCATGCAGGAGGAAGTTTTATTCCCACCATTGGCAGGATAGAACACGGTTACAATTGTCGTCCTGATTTGGTAGCCATCAACAATAATGTGACCCCCAGGGAATATCTCGGGAAATTTTGGGTGGATTGCATTACGCACGATCCCGCACTTTTGAAATATATTATTGAGCATGTGGGTATTGATAAAGTTACCTTGGGCTCTGATTATCCTTTTCCACTGGGCGATTTGGAAATTGGTGCTTTTATAGAAAAAATGGATTTGAGCAGCAGTACTCAAGAAAAAATATTTTGCCAAAATACAATGGATTGGCTCAAATTAGACCGCAATCAATTCATATAAATAAGGTGTTTTGATTTCCAAGCTTTTTATCTTTGTCATTCGTTTGTATCAGTTGATAATCTCCCCCATATTTCCAGCTAGTTGCAGATATACGCCCACTTGTTCGCAATATGCCGTAGAGGCCATTGGCGAATGGGGCAGCATTAAGGGGAGTTATTTGGCTGTAAAACGAATTTTGTCCTGTCACCCATGGGGCGGACACGGACATGATCCTGTACCTAAAAAAACAAAACAAAATGACCATAGCAATTGATTTTGACGGAGTAATACACGGCTATTCCAAAGGCTGGAACGGTGGTGACATTTATGATCCTCCAGTAAGCGGCACCAAAGAAGCAATAGAAGCCATGAAAGAAGCGGGACATAAAATTTACATCTTTAGCACGCGCAGCAATAAAATTTTCCATAAAAAAGACAAAGTAGACCAGGACAAAGCCATGAAAGCCTGGTTGGAAAAACACGAAATCCCCTATGATAAAATCTGGACTTTTGGCAAGCCCATGGCCGATCTATTTATAGATGATCGTGCCATTTGTTTTAAAGGAGATTGGAATGAAACTTTAGATCAGGCATTAAAATTCAAAACCTGGATTGAAGAGAAGAAAGGATAGTTTTTAGGAATACATTTCCTTCGTCTGCTCAATGGAATCCCTCACCAATTGTTCCAGTACTTTTTCGTCAATATCTGAAAGTCGCTTGATGTAAAGACAGGATTTTCCGCTTTTGTATTTGCCGAGTTTCGAGAGCAAGTCCTTGTTCTTTTCGATATCGCACATGGTATAGACACTGATATTGGCTTTTCGGGGCGAAAAACCACAGAGCATCCAGTCGCCCTCTCTCCCACTTTTGTATTTGTAGTGATAGGAACCAAAACCCACAATACTCTCTCCCCACATTTTTGGCGGAGCCCCGCTGACCTTACTCATCAATTCAATTAATTGGTAGCTGTCCTTTCGCTTTTGCTCATCAGCCACTTTATCTATAAAAGCAGAGACATCCGCATCATTGACTTTGGTTTTTAGCTCGCTCATGATATCTGATATTGGCTTTTATTAAAGGTACAAAAATTGATAAAAACATTTTCCAGCCTACTCTAAATTCTCTAATAGCCACTCCCTTTCCGTCAGTATTTTTGCCGCTTTTACTTTTTGGATCAGTGCCTCTCTTCTTTTTTTATTGTAAGGTGGCAAATTGATCATCTGCTTGGTAAAGCGCACCAGGTTTTTATAGTTCTCTTGGTGATAGGCCAAGATAGTTTTGCGCTGTAGCAATTGCTTGAAGCTGTGAAGTAATGCAGCTAAAGATTCCATTTCATCCAGCTCGTAAAAAGTTTTGAGCAACAAGGTCTTGGAATCCAGCATTACAAAAACATCAGTATATTCTACCTGCATCAATGCTTGCACTACTTTGTCGTATTCCTTTTTCTGAAAATAGAGTTTGCCCAGGCCATAGTGATATAAACTTTCCCTTTCAGCTACTTTCAGCAAATGCATTTCCTCTTTTATAAACTGGTAGGTCCAGTCAAATGCTTCTACCTTTAGCGCAACAGTCAGGATGTTTTTAAATGCTGCCGGGGACATATACCCCTCTGCATCGAGCAGAATTTTATCTTTCAATCCCAATTGGTACAGTTCGAACAAATCCCTGAAAAAAGCAGTGTTTCCGGTGTTTACCTGTTTGATACAGTAATTTCTGGCAATGGCGTGCAATTGCTGCAGTTCGTCCAGGGCAATATCTTTGGAAGATTGCAGCAGTTTTTTCAATTGTACAAAATGCTTTAGGTTTTCACTTTCCTTAATGCAAAACAAACCCGCCAGGTATAGTTGAATCAGTTTGTTTTTTGGAGGATGCTTTTCCAGGTACTGCAATAAAGTATCCAATAAAGTGTAATCGTATTCCTGCTGGTAAACATTTTGATAGCTGAGCATGGCACAGGCATTTTTCAACTTGTTGATAATGTAAAAATCATCCAAATGCTGCCCCACATCCTGAAGACGGGTCGTTTTTCTGCGCTCCCGGTGGATTTGCTCAAAATCTTCCTTTAACAAAGCATAGCGAAAGGCATAATAATGATTCCCTGAATCAGCAGGGGTATTTTGTTTAAGTGCAGGGCCGACTCTCTTCTCTGTTTTTTTGAATTGAGATGGGAGTTTTAGATTGTACAGGCTTTCCAATAACGATAGATTTTTCTGTTTTCCATCTTCATAAAAATGTCTAACCGCCAGGAAATCTTCCAATACTTTATAGAGCATACTCATTAGGTGCCTCAGTTTCAGGTCATCGTATTTTTTCCTGGGAAAGAGCTTAGAATAGACTTTTGCTTTGGAGATAGTATAGTTGGGATGGTGTTTTTTAACAATATCAAATAAAAGCCGTACATTTTCATTTTTATTGAAAAAAGGCGCATAAACAAAATCCTTTGCCTGTCGCAAATCCTGCTTATTGAATGATTTTAAAAGTTTTACAAGCTTTGTTTCCAGCATTATTTTGGACAAATTTTTATTTATAACCCAATAATATCAATCATTCATTTTCATAGTTAAACATAATATTTTGGACAATCAAAAAATAATGTATTTTATTGTTAGAATGGCTTTGCCGAATATTGCTTCTTGAATTAAACTATTAAAACCTAAAGCCATGAAACTTTTAAAAATTATTCTAAGCCTACAAATCTTATTATTAATCTCCTTTAATGCTGCCGGACAGGGGTGGCATGTTGTTGACACTAGCACATCACCTGCGACAGATGTAATTACAACAGTTGATGGAGGGGAGGCGATTATAACTGGTTCAAAAATCATTAAATATGACGATAGAGGTAATAAACAGTGGGAATATATTTTTCCTGAATTGTTATTATTTACCAAATTATTACAGACTAAAGATAATGAATATTTAGGAATTGGGTTTTATGTCCAGTCTTTATCTCAAAGGCATTTAACAATCTTCAAGCTTGATGCTTTAGGAAATCTATCATGGTCAAAAAACCATTTTTTTGATAATGCTAGCCCAAATGATATAATAGAATTACCTGGAAATAGATTTTCTACTGTTGGAAATTTTACTCAAGGCTCTTCACGTTTTAACAATATAATTATTGATTCTGTTGGAAACCTACTTTCTTCTATAAATTATTTAAATACGAGCGGCTGGCTTTATGAGATAATTGAATCCGACTCATCTAATTTTTTCACAAATGGACTATACATCCCTAGTGGCTCCAATACCCAAAGGGGTGTATTGTTAAAGTTAGATCAAAATATGGATACAATCTGGACGAAAACATTTTCCAGACAATATAGTAATTCAATGACCCATACTGATTCTTTTTATGTTTTAAGTTCAAATAACTTTATTACTCTATTGGATAAAACAGGTGACTCACTATCAAGTATTAGTTTACCAGGCAGGAATATTGATTTAGTGACAGGCACTGAGAATAACAATATCCTTATTTGTGAAAACATCCCAGTACGTTTGACAAAAATTAATCAGCAGGGGAATATCTTATGGGAAAAGGATTATTCATATTTTACGCCCGATACTTCTATTAATTTGTATGCTTATGACATATTAACCAGAAACAACTTGATTTATTGGTGTGGGTATTTAAATAATTCCTCTCAAAACCCAGCACTTTTTGCTGCTGACTCAAACGGAAATGTCTATCACAACCAAATCAATGCCACAGTATTCTTAGACCTTAACAACAACTGCGTAAAAGATTCAAATGATGTTTTGCTGCCTAATATCCATGCTACTTTCACAGATAGTCTAAATTCAAGAAACCTAAGCAGCAATTCCGATGGATTTTATTCTATTCCTGTGAACGAAGGTTATAGTCAATTGAATATTGAATTGGACAGTTCAGACAATTACTATATAAACTGTCTTTCCAATCCCATTGATTTTTTACTGGGTACTGACACTACTGTAAATATTGATATCCCGCTTACCCCAAAGGACATCTGTGCCGGGCCTAGTGTGTTTATCAATAGCAATAGTCTGCTTAGATCTTGCGTAAGCTCCACTTATCACATTTATTATTGCAACAATGGCACCGCTCCACTTGACAGTGCCTATATTGAGCTAAGCTTAAGTCCGGCACAAAACTTCTTAAACTCCTCCATTCCCTGGCAACAAAGCCCACAGGATACCAATCTTTACCGCTTCGATATTGGAAATCTCAACATTGCTGAATGTGGCAGCTTTAGTGTGGATGTATTCAATAAATGTGGACTTCCCATAGGAACAGCACTATGCGCTACAGCAGAAATCTACCCCGATACTTTTTGTGTTGACAGCACTACACTTTGGGACATGAGCAATATTGAGATAGAAGCCGATTGCCAGTCTCCTGATTCTGTTCAGTTTCGCATTATCAATGATGGTTCAGGGAACATGAACAATCAAAGAGGGATAATCATAGTGGAGGACAATGTGATGTATCAAAACTTCAATTATCAATTGGGTAGTGGTGCTCAACTGACTAAAAATGTGCCGGCCAATGGTGCTACTTGGCGCCTGGAAGCCGAGCAGGACACTTTCCATCCCTTTATGCAAAAAGTAGCCAAAGTGGTGGAGGGCTGTGGCAATGGAAATACCTCTACAGGTTTTGTCAATATTATGCCACTGAACTACCGAAACCCGTTTGTTAATACTTATTGTGATGAGATCATTGGTGCCTATGACCCCAATGACAAAAAGGGTTTTCCTTATGGCGTAGGAAATCAAAACTACATCAGCAACAGCGATCCATTGAACTACAAAATCCGCTTTCAGAATACAGGCAACGATACGGCCTTTTATGTATCAATCCGTGATACACTTTCAGAACATTTGAAAGTGAGCTCGGTGGTTTCCGGTGCCTCCAGTCACGATTATGAGTTTGAGGTGTTTGGACAAGGCGTATTGGAATGGAGATTTAAAAATATTCTTTTACCAGACAGTAATGTCAACGAACCTAAGAGTCATGGTTTTGTGGAGTTCAGAGTAGATTTAAAACCCAATCTGCCCAATGGAACAATCATTGAGAACAATGCTGCCATTTACTTTGATTTCAATGCGCCAATAATTACCAATACCACTTTTCATACAGTTGGAGAGCTGGGTAAAGATTATTTGGTTTGGTTGAGTGCAGAAGAAGAAATCTATGAATCGCTGCAAATAAATGTTTATCCCAACCCCACAAATAACCAGGTTTTTATCGACCTGAAAGGAGCAACAAACGGTGAGGAATTTCAAATTGAAATTTTTGACCTTTCAGGCAAACAGGTATTGAACAGGAATTATACAGGAGATGTAATCAGTGTTCCGGCTCATTCACTGGACAAGGGCATGTACCTGATTCGTGTGAGTAACAGCGAGAAAGTGATTGCCAATGGGAAGTTGATCAAATTGTAAAAGTATCTTTTATTTTGTGTGGGTTGAATGTGATTCCAAAAGTCCGATATGGGCTTTTGGAATTATTTTTTATGGAGTGGTCTACTCTATATAAAAGCGAAATATATACAAGGATATGTTTTAGCGCATCCTTGAGCTGGGCGAGAGTAAGTCATAACTCTAAAACTTCACAATCAACCTCAAATTGATCCTGCGGGCGGTAAGCGTATTGGGCACGGCATACACCCTGTTGGTAATGTCTTTTATCCAGAGGTAGGAAATGGTGTTTTCCACTCCAAATAAGTTGTAAACTTCAAGCGTGGCCCAAATGGATTTCAATTTGCCAAAAAGCTTAGTTTTAGACAATTTATTGCCTTTACTCCTATCGTATATTCCTGCTGAAAAGCCAATATCTACTCTACGATATGCCGGAATTCGGAGGTCATCATTGTAGCGCACATTATCGGGCGGGCCAAAAGGCAGTCCTGTTGCATAGATAAAATTCAGGTGTACTTTAAAGGTATTGCTCTTTGGAAAATAATCCTGGAAAAACATGCTAAATCGAAAACGCTGATCAGTAGGACGCGGGATAAATCCGGGATCCACTTCGTTGCCCTCTGAATCAATATAGGTTTCATCCTCGATGTTTTCCTGCGCCTGCATTATCGACATACTGATGTAGGACTCCTCCCCTTTTACAAACTGGCCATTGAGCCGGAAATCCACTCCTGCCACATACCCGGTGGCTTTGTTTTCCCCAAAATAACGGATCAAAACATTGTCAAATTCATAAGGCACCAGGTCGTAGAGGTATTTGTAATAAACCTCGGTAACAAAAGTAAATGGACGATCCCAAACGGTAAAATTCAAATCGGTTCCGGCCACCACATGCACCGATTTCTGCGATTTTACATTTTTATTAACCACTGCATCCAGATTTCTCAATTCGCGGTAAAAAGGTGGCTGAGCATAGAGTCCTGATGCAAATTTGAAAACCACATCCCTACGGGTTCCGGGCTTATAGGAAAACTGCGCCCTGGGACTCACCACAAATTCATGGTTCACATCCCAGTAGGTGAATCGCGCCCCATAGGTAAAAGTCATTCGCTTGCTTTCGTTTACATTCCAAGAGTCCTGGAAATAGCCGTTTATGCGGTGTGAGTTCAAATCTACCTCGGATTTTAAAACCCTGGACAATTCTATCCGATCCTCATAATAAGGTATGGTAAAACCAGCAGAGTCTGTTTTTTCCCATTCATTCACGCGATCCTGAATCATCTCCCGCTGGTAGCGGGCACCAAACTGTATATAGTGTTTACCTTTTTGCCAATTGCCTTTAAAACCACCATTGTAAATATTTGCCGTCAGATCATTTCGGGCATAGTGATGCAATGCACCGGCACCCAGCGAATAACGCACCTGCCCAAAATCATCATCAGAGAAATCAGTTTCTACCTCTCCAATAAAATATTCCCCAAGTATATCAAAGGCCTCCTGCTCTCGGGTGCGGTAATAAGAGGCCATCCATTTCAGTTGAAAATTGGGCTTGATCTTTTGTACCAAAGCCAATCCACTCATGTAGCTGTCATACTGGTCGTTTTCCTGCCCTTCAAAATACATGG
The DNA here is from genome assembly GCA_040877935.1 of Chitinophagales bacterium. Lineage (NCBI taxonomy): Bacteria > Pseudomonadati > Bacteroidota > Chitinophagia > Chitinophagales > Chitinophagales bacterium. Next base: position 47,644 of record JBBDNB010000019.1, on the reverse strand, counting down.
TGAGGCGCAAGACCTGGTTGACCACACCAAAAGTGCTTTCTCGGTCATTGGGCACAAACTCAAAGCGATTGCGGGCATAGTTGTTGATCCACTCAAGCTCCAACTTATCATTAATCTTATAGGTCATAAAAGACTGGATATCCAGAAATGTAGGGCTGTAATCACCTGTGGTTTCAAGACTATTGAGCAAATACTGATTGGATTTGTAGCGAATGCCGCCCAGGAAAGTAAAGCGTTGGTTTTTATCGGCCGCCTCCAGATGTAAAGTGCCCCCAAGAAAACTGCCAGAAGCAGAGCCTCCAAATTTTTTGGGCTTTTTATAAGTCACATCCAGCACCGAAGCCATTTTATCACCATAGCGCGGCTGAAAGCCTCCAGAGGAAAATTCCACCGAACTCACCAGTTCAGGATTAATAAAGCTCAATCCTTCCTGCTGACCGGAACGGATCAAAAAGGGACGATAAACCTCAAAATCATTGACATAAACCAGGTTCTCATCGTAATTTCCGCCCCGCACCGAATAATTGGAGCTCAGCTCACTTGTACTGCTCACTCCCAATCCCTGTGTAACTATAGCCCCTTCAATACCGCCCATTGGCGTGGGGATATTCTCCACATCTTCCACATTGAGCTTTACAACACTTGCAGTTTCACGCTTTTGTTTGTCTTCAATTTCTATCAGATCCAATTCATAAGTGGAGGATTTCAATTCTACATTGAGCTGATAATCTTGTTCGGGTGCCACATATACCGAGAAGGTATCGCTTTCATAACCAAGCGAGGAATACACAATTTCCGTCAATTCACCTGCATTGATTGGCAGGCTGTAGCTTCCTCTTTCATCAGTACTTACCCCACTGCCTTTTAGCTCAATAGGATATACACTCACTCCCGGTACAGCAAACCCGGATTCATCTTTTACAATACCACTGACCCTGCCGGTTTCCTGTGCCCTCAAAGTATTAAAGGCAATGCTTAGAATAAATAAGAGAAAAATTTTTTTTGAATGCGGCATTAAGACAAAGAAACGGTTAAAAAAAGTGAAAATTTTATGGCTTCAAATGTTTTAATGAATGAATGGCCTGCAAAGGATCTTCGGCTTTAAATACACTGCTCCCGGCCACCAGCACATTGGCTCCTTTCTCTACCAGTTCCGATGCATTTCCTGGTTTTACCCCCCCATCAATTTCTATCAGTGCCTTGGAATTTTTGCGCAGAATAAGTTCTTTGAGTTCTGCAATTCTGTTCAGTGTATTTTCTATAAATGACTGTCCCCCAAAACCGGGGTTGACCGACATCAGGCAAACTACATCCAGGTCGACAATTATATCATTGAGCATATGTATGGGCATATGCGGATTCAAAGCCACTCCGGCCTCGCATCCCAGCGACTTAATTTGCTGAATGCTGCGGTGTAAATGCGTACAGGCTTCAAAATGAACCGTAATAGAATCAGCGCCTGCTTTGGCAAAATCTGTCAATAAATGATCGGGCTCAACAATCATAAGGTGCACATCCAGCAGCTTCTCTGCAATGGGTCTGATTGCCTGTATTACCGGGAGTCCAAAAGAAATATTGGGTACAAAGCGACCGTCCATAACATCTACGTGAATCCAATCTGCCTCGCTTTTATTGATCAATTCAATGTCCCTGCCCAAATTTGCAAAATCAGCGGAAAGAATAGAAGGAGCAATTAAGTGGTTCATAAGCCTGAGAATTAGTGTGCTGCAAAATTAGCATTTCGGTGCGGATATTCAGTAAAATGGATATCTTATCTCCTTTCAGGAAAATAAAAAGCATATTTCGTAACAAGTACTAAATTCAATTATCTTTGCCGCAGATGAAACACTATAGAAATTTCTGCATAATAGCCCATATCGATCATGGGAAAAGCACACTTGCCGACCGCCTTTTGAGCAGCACACATACTGTTGCCGACCGCGAAATGAAAGAACAGATTCTCGACAGTATGGACCTGGAAAGAGAACGTGGTATTACCATTAAAAGCCACGCTATTCAAATGCTGCATATACAAGATGGACAGGAGTACACACTCAACTTGATAGACACACCGGGACATGTGGATTTTTCCTATGAAGTTTCCCGCTCAATTGCCGCCTGTGAAGGAGCCCTGCTTTTAGTTGATGCAACTCAGGGAATTCAGGCGCAGACTATTTCCAACCTGTATCTTGCTATTGAACAAGATTTAGAAATTATCCCCATAATCAATAAAATAGATATGGATGGGGCAATGGTTGAAGAAGTGGCAGATCAAATCATTGATTTAGTGGGTTGTAAGCGCGAAGATATTATTTCTGCTAGTGGAAAAACAGGTATTGGCGTACCAGAAATATTAACAGCTATTGTGAATAGGGTTCCTCCGCCCAAAGGAGATCCTGATGCTCCATTGCAGGCACTGGTTTTCGATTCAGTATTTAATTCCTATCGAGGCGTGATTGCCTATTTCCGCATATTCAATGGTACTATCAAAAAAGGTGATCTGGTTAAGTTTTACAACACCGAAAAAGAATACGAAGCAGACGAAATCGGTGTATTAAAAATAGAAATGGTACCCAAAAAGGAATTGTCTGCCGGAAATGTAGGCTACATTATTACCGGGATCAAAGATTCCAAAGAAATAAAAGTGGGCGATACACTTACCAGGAAATCAGCACCCTGCCCCAAACCTATTGAAGGGTTTGAAGATGTGAAACCAATGGTATTTTCGGGTATTTATCCTTTAGAATCCGATGATTATGAGGCATTGAGAGAATCTTTGGAAAAATTACAACTCAATGATGCTTCACTGGTTTTTGAACCAGAGAGCTCTGCTGCATTGGGATTTGGGTTTCGCTGTGGTTTCCTGGGCATGCTGCACCTTGAAATTGTACAAGAACGACTGGAGCGCGAGTTCGATATGTCGGTAATCACTACAGTTCCCAATGTTTCCTATTTTGCCTACACCAACAAAACCCCCGATGAAAAATTACTCGTAAATAACCCGAGCGATCTGCCCGATGCTTCTGAACTCAATTATGTAGAAGAGCCCTTTATTAAAGCTCAAATCATAACCCTGCCAGATTATGTAGGTCCAATTATGAATCTTTGTATTGAAAAAAGAGGTGAAATACAAAACCAGGTCTATCTTTCAGAAACACGTGTAGAGCTTACTTTCCATATGCCTTTGGCAGAAATTGTTTTTGATTTTTACGATCGTTTGAAATCCATTTCAAAAGGCTATGCTTCCTTCGACTATTACCCAACTGAATATGTGCGCAGTGAATTGGTGAAAATGGACATTAAACTCAATGGTGAAAATGTAGATGCACTTTCTTCTCTGATTCACAAAGACAAAGCATATGAATTTGGCAAAAAAATATGTGCAAAACTCAAAGAGCTTTTGCCCCGTCAGCAATTTATGATTGCTATTCAAGCAGCAGTTGGCGCAAAAATTATTGCAAGAGAAACCATCTCTGCATTAAGAAAAGATGTGACAGCTAAATGTTACGGTGGTGATATTACCCGTAAAAGAAAATTGCTTGAAAAACAGAAAAAAGGCAAGAAGAAAATGCGCCAAATCGGAAAAGTGGAAGTGCCACAATCTGCATTTCTGGCTGTACTGAAGTTAAATGATTAAATACTTACCTATTTTAACCTGTAATATTCATTAGAAAGAATAATCAGGCATTGGACTTTTTGTGATCGGAAAGAAATTTCTCCAACCCGATATCCGTAAGTGGGTGATTAAATAACCCGGTAATGGATTTAAGGGGACAAGTTACCACATCGGCACCAATTTCAGCACATTTTACAATATGCAATGGATTGCGAATAGAAGCCGCAAGGATTTCTGTTTCAAATCCATAATTGTCGTAAATACGGGCAACTTGCTCAATCAGATCCAAACCATCCCAGTTCATATCGTCAATCCTGCCGATAAAAGGAGACAAATAAGTGGCTCCGGCCTTTGCTGCCAATATTGCCTGTCCGGCAGAAAATATCAAGGTACAATTGGTTTTAATACCATTAGCGCTAAAAGTAGAAATAGCTTTAATTCCTTCCTTAATCATCGGCACTTTAACCACAATATTAGGATGCAAGTCGGCCAATCTCTCCCCTTCTTTAATGATACCTTCGTAATCGGTTGAAATCACCTCTGCACTGACATCTCCATCTACCAGTTCGCAGATTTTGACATAATGCCCTAAAATATTGTTATCACCTGAAATACCTTCTTTGGCCATCAGAGAGGGATTGGTAGTTACACCATCTAATATTCCGAGGTCTTGGGCTTCTTTGATTTCATCTAAGTTTGCAGTATCAATAAAGAATTTCATAAAGTGTGCTTTTAGGTTTTGGGTAAAGTTAAGGAAGATTATTTAGCTCTAATTACTGTTGTCTGTTTTTTGATTGATCTGCATAGTCAAAAGCGATAAGCCCCTATATTAATCAAGAGATTTCCCCAAAACCGGATCGTTTTCAGCCACGCACTCCCACATTAGTTTATAAACTTCATCTTGAAGTTCCTGAAAATTTTTGTCCTTGGTAGAGATAGGTGGAAAAAAGCGACAATCAATACTGCCCGGTTGTCCCAGTAAAGTATGCTGAGGAGTCAACTTTAAAATCCCGGTAATCACCATTGGCAGTATGGGAACACCCGTTTCTGCAGCAATTCTAAAAGCTCCTGAATAAAAATCCTTCAGTGGCTTACCCGTCCTGTTGCGCGTACCTTCAGGAAAAATGAATACGGAAATCCCCTGTTTTAAAACCGCTTTCAAGAGGCCATTGCTCTTCCTGCGACTTCGTTCATCAGAACGATCCACAAAAATCAATGCCCTGGCAAAAAGCCATCCCAAGATCGGGATCTTTTTTAATTCTACTTTGCCCAAGGGGCGATAATCCATTTCAAGCGCATAGGGCACAATAAAAATATCAGCCACAGACTGGTGATTGCAAACAATGATATAGGGTTGGCCTTTCTCAATATTTTCCTTTCCATAAATTTTGCAGCGAATGAAAACCAGGCGGGTCCATATTTTTGCCCATATTCTACTGTATAGGTAAAAGTATTTTTCAGGCAACTTGAATATCAAAACAAAAGCATACCAGGGAACGCCCAATGCAGCAAACAGGAAAAAGCTGATGTATGCCCAAAGATTATAGAAGATCAACAACAATCCTTTCATTTACAGAAATAAAATTAACTTAGAAGCATCAAGAAATAGCAACATGTCAGAACAAAAAAAAGTTATCTGGATAACTGGTGCTTCTTCCGGAATTGGAGCCGCACTCGCAAAAGCCTATTGTAAAACGGGTGCACAACTCATTATTTCAGCCCGATCGGAAGAAAAGCTTTTGGAAATTAAGGAAAGTTGCTCAGATTCTGAAGATGTTACCATACTTCCGCTTGACCTTGCTAAGCCCCATACTTTTGAAGAGCTTGTGAAAAAAGCCTGGGAATTGAACGATGGCATAGACCTGATTATCAACAATGCCGGGATCAGTCAACGCTCATTGGCAATCGATACAGGAATTGACGTGGATCGAAAATTAATGGAAATCAACTATCTGGGTACGGTAGCTTTAAGCAAAGCATTGCTCCCCTATTTTATGGAAAGAAAAAAAGGGCACATAGCAGTGGTTACAAGTTTGGTCGGGAAATTCGGAAGCCCATACAGAACAGGATATTCCGCTTCAAAACATGCACTACACGGCTTTTTCGACAGCCTCAGGGCAGAATTGCATGAATTCAACATCGATGTTTCACTGATCTGTCCCGGTTACATTGCTACCAATGTATCAGTAAATGCCCTTACTGGTGACGGCAGCCCACTTGGGACTATGGACGAAGCTACAGCAAAGGGACTTCATCCGGATATTTGCGCTCAAAAGATCATTAAAGGCCTGAACAAAAAGAAAGAAGAGTTTTATGTGGGGGGAAAAGAAACCTATGCCGTTTATATTAAGCGTTTTTTTCCGGGACTTTTTTCGAAAATTCTAAACAAGGCTTCGGTGAGATAAAATATAATCTGCACTTTTACAGTTGTATTGCACATCAACCAAAACCTAATATCATGAAAACTTCAATTTCCAGCATTCTGCTTATGGCCATTCTTACTTTAAGCCTGGGTAGTTGTCAAAAAGACAAAATAGACGATAAAGACAAAGACAAGAATGAAAATATCAATTACGAAACACTTGCTGAAGATGCGGCAATAAGTGAAAAACTTTCAGAAGACCTTTTTAAAGTGGTAGATGAGGAGTCTAAAAATGGTAAATACAGTGATGAAGTTGGCAAAACCGACCTGGGCGTAGTTCAATACAAATCCGTTCAGGACTCTTGCGCCATAGTTACAATAAATACCAATGGAGGAAATTTTCCCATGACATTGACCATCGATTTTGGAAGTGGATGTACTGATTATTATGGGGTTGAGCGGAAAGGAAAAGTGATTGCAGAATTTACTGATAATTACAGAAATGCCGGTGCCAAAGTAAATGTAAGTGTGGAAGATTACTATGTAAACGATTACAAAATTGAAGGCACCAAAACCATTACCAACAACGGACGAAATGGCAATAATAATTTGACATTCAGTGTAGAGGACAACAACGTGCGTTTTATCAAACCCGGTGGAGGAGTAATCACCTGGGAGTCGGAGCGTACCAATGAATGGACAGAAGGCGAAGGCACTACATTCTGGACACATGGTTGGGAAGATGGTGTTTGCGATGATATTTACCTGATCACCGGCTGGGGAGAAGGCGTAACCAGCGATGGGCAGGATTATCGTCTGGATGTGGTTGATCCTCTGCAGAAAGATGTCTGTTGCCTATGGGTGAATAAAGGCAGTATTAAATACACCGTCAACAACCAGGAACTCGCCACACTGGATTATGGAGATGGAACCTGTGATTTCAATGCCAACCTGAATTATAATGGTAATTCCATTGTAATAATAATCAAGTAAATATATGGGTAAACTCAGTCTTGATCTGCACGATATTTACAATCGAAACATCGAGATTGACCGTGCTTTAACGGATATAATTGAGGAAGCAGAGGAAAAACGCATTAAGCTGGTAGAGATCATTCCCGGCAAAGGCAGCGGGCAATTAAAAAAACGAGTACTGCGTTTTTTACAAAAACCTGAAATCAAAGCCCGCTATCACCGCATTGATAAGGACAGCAAAAACCACGGGAGATTGTTCGTGCGTTTTAAACATTAAAATCATTTTTTAGAAAAATTGATAAACAATTCATTACCCATTCTTGGAGCAATTGAATTGTAACAAGGTGCTATGGTATTGAATTGAAAATAATCAGAGAATAGTTTTTCATACGCTGCTTTTGTTCCTCCAAAGGGAGGGCCTTGATGCTCAAATATTTTATTGAATAAAACACCAACAAATTTGCCCTTTTCAGCAAGTAAGCTGTGTATTTTCTCTACATATCGAGATCTGTCCGAAGGATCTATTGCGCAAAAAAGTGTTTGCTCCAAAATCAAATCATATTTGCCTGTGTGATCGAATATATTTTGCTCCAATACTTTGATGCTACTCTGCTTAAACTTTTCTTTTAATTCTGCTACCAACAAAGGCGCTATATCAATCAGGGTAATATTTTCAAAACCCAAATTATTCAAATATTCTGCTTCATAAGCATTGCCGCAACCCGCTATCAGGATGCTTATATTTTTGTTTTCTAATTGATCTATATATGCCTTTATAGGTGGAGAGACTTGCTTCAAATCCCAACCCGTTTCATTCTTTTCATAGCGTTCATTCCAAAAAGCTGCATCGAGCCTTACCGCTTCTTTAGATTTATCAGTTTGCATTTATTCTGTTTTGAGTAAACAACCTCGGGGCAAGCCTCGGAGCACCCGCCTGCTTAGTCGGGCAGGTTTAAATCTCGATTATCGAGTAAAATATTTTTAAAAACATGTCTTTATAAGAAATGGTTTAACTTAAATCCCATCCAAAAACTCCAAAACTTCTCCATACAGCCATTGCAGTTCTTCCTTAGCAATGCAATAAGGCGGTAAAATATAGAGCGTATTGCCCAGCGGGCGCAGCAAAATGCCTTTTTGGAGAAAATAATTGTAAATGGTATCGCGCATGGAGTGGAAATAATTGCGCTCCTCTCCTGCTTTGTAAATATCAAAAGCCAGAATACTGCCGCATTGGCGCACATTTTCCACTGATGGATGTTTTTTCAATTCTGCTGCGAATATGCTGTGCAATTCAGCAATCCCTGCGACTTTTTCCATGGTGTTTTCTCGTTCAAACAATTCCAATGAAGCCAGGGCCGCAGTACAGGCCAGTGGATTGGCTGTGAAAGAATGCCCGTGAAAGAAAGTTTTCAATTGGTCATTGCTGTAAAACACCTCGTAAATTTCATTGGTACAAGAGGTCAATCCCAGAGCCATTGTTCCGCCCGTCAAGCCTTTGGACATGCAAATGATGTCGGGTTTGTTTTGCAATTGATCGGAAGCGAAAAAAGTACCCGTACGCCCAAATCCCGTCATCACTTCATCGGCTATGATCAATGCCCCATTTTTTCGAGCCATTGCAATCAATTTGTCCAGGGTTTCTGGCGAATACATCAACATCCCCTCAGCGCCCTGCACCAACGGTTCTATAATAAATGCTGCAATTTTCTCCTGCTTTAGAATCTTTTCCATTTGCTGTACAACTTCAGCCTCGGACGTATTGCCAGGGCTAGAGATATACAGCGCATCAAACAAATTGGGTTCGAAAGGATTGCTGTAAGAAGTCCGACCGCTTACCGACATAGCTCCAAAAGTATCACCGTGATAGGAATCCTTAAGCGCAAGTACTTTGTAGCGCGGCTTTTCTTGATTGAACCAATATTGAAAGGACATTTTCAGCGCCACTTCCACTGCTGTGGAGCCATTGTCGGAGAAAAATAATTTTTGGTGTTTTTCGGGTAATTTGGGCAGTAATTTTTCAGCCAATTCCACTGCGGGAGGATGTGTAAATCCTGCAAAAATCACATGCTCCAGTTCATTGGCTTGTTTGGCCAATCGCTCTGCAATATAGGGATGGCTGTGCCCATGCGTATTCACCCACCAGGAAGCCACTGCATCCAGGATTTTATTGCCGGACTCATCATAAAGCCACGCACCTTTGGCTTTCACGATAGGCACTGCATCGCCATGCGTTTTCATCTGCGTAAAAGGATGCCAGATCATGGCCTGGTCTTTTGCTTTTAGGCTTTTTCCCATGGTGTCTTTAAATTTTCCTGTACTTGCTTGGATCGATTTCCGGCTATGTGCAGTTGGGAATTTCTCGCTCTTTCTTTTCATTTAAATATTTAAACACCAATTGCTTGAAACCGATATTGCCCTTAGTGCTTTCCGCTTTTTGTTTTCAATAATCTTGTATTAAAACTTCTGTTGGGATTTTTAAACTGGTATTTAGCTTGCGAATCATATCTAAAGTCAGTTTGCGTTTTTTATTCATTATTTCGCTTACACGACTTTTAAATCCAATCATTTCCACCAAATCTTTTTGTTTCAATCCCATTTGTTCCATTCTGAAATTAATCGCAGAAATTGGGTCTGGCATTTCGATTGGGAATTTTTCACTTTCGTATTTATCAATTAAAATCGATAAAATTTCAAGTTCATCGCCCTCTTCGGTTCCTCTTTTTGCATCGAAAATCAATTCTAAGCGTTCAAGAGCTTTTTTGTAATCAGCCTCGTTTCTTATTGGTCTTATTTCCATTTTAAATTTCGTTTGCGTTTATTTTATCGTATTCAGCGTGAGTTCCAATAAATCGGATCCAAGCGAGTTGATACTCAAAGTTGAATTTTACAATCAATCGATAATCATTACCTTTTATGTTGAAAACTATTCGGTTATCCTTTAAAATACTCGCATTTGGATATTCAGATTTAAGTTCGTTTATCGTTTTCCAATTTGATTTTTCAGTTTCGCGATACCATGATCTTAATTGAAGTTCACAGTCAGCGTGCTTAATCCAAAAATCTCGTAAAGTCCCTCTCGAAAATATCTTCAATTCAAATTATTTAATGCAAATATAGCCAAAAAAGTTACCATTATGATAACTTTTCGTTTTTTAGCATCAAGGGCAATTCCAAAATAATAAGTAGCAAGCAAGTTTGATTTTCAAAAGTAGGGGCGCACCGCCGTGCGCCCCTACTCTTCAAAACGCTTTATTATTCATTTAACAATACGAATCTACATTTTTAAACAATCAAATCAATCCAAGACCTTTAATTACAGCACTTCTCAATCGCTCTGCTTCTGCTTTTACAAAATCAGCATTTAGCTTATCTGCTTCATTTATACGTCCTAAAATAGGCACTTTGGAAAAACTGCTGATGGCTGTTTCAGTCGATTTGTTTTCTGGTCCATTAAACAAAATGCCTGCCAGAGGAATATTGTGGTTTTTCAAGTACTCGACCGATAAAAGCGTATGGTTGATGGAACCTAAATAGTGCCGACTTACCAATATAATCGGCCATTGCATTTTCTTAAACCAATCGGCATAGTGAAATTTCAAGGACAGCGGGACGAGCAAGCCTCCAGCACCTTCAATAATCAAGTGACCTTGGTGTTTTGGTGCTTTTATCCGCTCTAAATCAATGGTGGTGTTTTCCAATGCTGCGGCATAATGCGGTGAAGCCGGCTCCTGCAAAACATAAGATTCTTCATAAGTTTTAATTCCCGGCACCAATGACTTAATCGCCCCTTTGTCGCTGTCCGTTTCTGCACCACTTTGAACGGGTTTCCAATAGGCTGCATCCAAAATTTCGCACAGGATGGCAGAGGCAATTGTCTTGCCCACTTCGGTGCCGATTCCGCTTACGATGAAGTTCATTTTAATGCCTCCTTTAATGTCTTGCACAGCAAATTTATTTCTGCAATGGTATTGAATTCATGCAAACATATTCTAATCCGTTCTTTGCCTTTTGGCACCGTTGGGTATAAAATGGCTTTGGCATAAATTCCCGTTTCTTCCAATGCGGAAGCAACTGCTTTTGCCCGCTCATTTCCGGGGATCAAAAGACTTTGAATCTGACTTTCTGAGAGAATCAATTCAGCGTTGGGGATAGCTTCTATTTCTACTTTAAGTAAATTTCTTAAAGTACTGATTTCATTTAATTTACAATCCTCATTTGACAAAATGTCATGGGCTGTTTTGATGGCTTTCACACTGCTCAAAGGCAATGCGGTCGTGAAAATAAAGGGGCGAGAAAAATTGATCAAAAACTGTTTTAAAATTTGGCCTCCAAGCACCACAGCCCCGTGTGCGCCAAGTGCTTTTCCAAAGGTGTGAACGCTTGCAAATATTTCATTATGCAAATTCAGTTCCACTGCCCTACCCTCTCCGTTTTTTCCAAAAATCCCAGTGGCATGTGCTTCATCCAAAAGCAATTCGAAAGCATATTTTTCTTTGAGTTTGACCAGTTCTTTCAGTGGCGCAAAATCTCCATCCATGGAAAAAACACTTTCGGTGGCTACGTAAATTTGCGCGTATTTATCACTGTTGTATTGCAAATGAGTTTCCAATGCTTCCAGGTCATTGTGAGGAAATGAGAGACTTTTTCCCCTGCACATTTTCAAGCCATCGCGAATGCTTGCGTGACAGAGCTCGTCAAAAAGTACCAAGTCGTTTTTTTGTGGCAAGGCGGAATAAAGTCCCAAATTGGCATCGTAGCCCGAATTGAAAAGCAGTGCAGCTTCCCTTTGGTAAAATTCCGCCAAATAGACTTCCAAAGCTTCGTGCTCCCTTGAATTTCCGCTGATCAGGCGACTGCCGGTGGCTCCGTAAAATTTGCTTTCGGAATTAATGTCCTCTTGTTTGCCCAAGGCATTTTTTAAAATACCCAGTGTGGAAAAGCCCAAATAATCATTGGAGCAAAAATCAATTAATCCAGAACTGTCTTTCAAGCTTCTGAACAGCAACTTGTCCTTGCGCTTTTGCAGCAAAGTTTCAAGCTGTCGATTGGCATTGCTTTCCATTACTCAGCCACGCTTTCCGCTTTGCCCTTGAAGGTTTTGCACTCAATGGTCTGTTCCGTGCCTTCTGCCTTAAATGCCTGACGGGGCTTGAGCCCAAGCAATTCAAACATCTTTTTATCGGCATCAAAATCCGGGTTGGGTGTGGTCAGTAGTTTTTCTCCCGTAAATATGGAATTGGCGCCCGCCATAAAGCAGAGTGCCTGTTCTTCCGTATTCATGCGCTCCCTTCCTGCAGAAAGGCGTACCATAGCCTTGGGCATCAAAATTCGGGCAGTGGCAATCATGCGCACCATTTCCCAAACTGATACCAATTCCTGATCTTCAAGTGGCGTGCCTTTTACGGGAACCAGCGCATTCACCGGAACACTTTCCGGGTGAAAAGGCATGGTAGCCAAAGTATGCAACATTTTCATGCGGTCTTCATCTGTTTCTCCCAGACCAATAATTCCTCCACTACAAACACTGATATTTGCCTTATTGACATTTTTAATCGTATCCAAACGATCGTCATAAGTGCGGGTGGAAATGATGTCGTCATAATGTTCTTCGGAAGTATCCAGATTGTGATTGTAGGCGTACAAACCAGCTTCCTTGAGCTTTTTGGCCTGTTCTTCGGTCAACATGCCCAGCGTACAGCAAACCTCCAATCCGAGCTTGTTCACGCCTTTTACCATATCCAACACACGATCAAAATCGCGATTGTCGCGTACTTCGCGCCAAGCCGCACCCATACAAAAGCGGGTAGAGCCACCATCTTTGGCACGTTGTGCTTTTTCCAATACTTCATCGGTATCCAAAAGGCGGTGCACATTTACATCCGTTTGATATCGCGCTGCCTGTGGGCAATAAGCGCAATCTTCGGGGCAACCACCGGTTTTTACGGAAAGCAAGGTACAAACCTGCACTTCGCCCGTATTTTGATATTCGCGGTGAACTGTTGCAGCTCTGTACATCATTTCCAGCACAGGGCTATTGTATATTTCCTTGATTTCGGCTAATGTCCAATCGTTTCTAATCTCCATTGTTGTAAAAATTTTAAACCAAAATCTAAGGTAGTATAAAATGGAGAAATTGACTTAATAATTTAGGCAGAATGGAAGAATTAAGCGTACAGAAGCTTTAAGTTGGTGAACAATATTAGTCCTCATTTTGGCTATTTCAACAGCCAGAGGCTGGCGACAAAATGAATCGTTTTACTCCTGATTCCTGTTCAATTACCCCGAATTCGGGGTAATTAAAATTGGGGTTGCTTAACTCCTTCAATTCTCAATAAGGGTCGAATTCGACCCCTTTAAAATGAGGGTTGTTGAGTCGCTCCCAAAGCCTAGGTATTCGAGGGTATTTTTGAGCCGCATCCAATTTTTCACCACATCCTTAGGCTCAACAGCATTTTTTTGTCGCGCAATGTCTGTTATACTGATATAATCTTCACCGTTCACAAGAAGCGTACGAACGGCCACTTCTTTTACCTGTATTTGTTTTGTTTTTGCCATGCTTACAATCTTATTATGGCGAATTTGCCACATTTAAAGTGGTCAGATTCCACCACTTTTGACCAACCCAATTTTATCCTGCCTATCTTAATCATCTTACCCATCATGTTCAGACAATTTCCGGAAACAAACCCTGTATCAATCCCTTTTTATACTGCTGCAATTGCTCTGTTTTTTCTGCCTGTGCGGTGATGAACTCATCCACAGCCAAAACGTGCAACTTTACTTCATTGAGTTTGGTAACCATAAAGTTACGCTTACTCATTTCTGTAAATTAATTTCCTTGTCTAAACCCTCTATAGAACTGTAGTCTTCCGGTTTGGAATTTTTAATCCTGTGCTTAACCAAATCCTGCTGCCATTGAGGTATAAAAAAGCCTTCATCTTCATGCTCTACCACACGGCTTGCTTTGACATGCGCTGAACCCAATGATTTTATAAACTTGGCCAGTTTTTCAAAATCATTATCATCTAGGAAAATTGAGACATGTTTCATTAAAAGTGAATTTTGAAGAGATAGATATAAAATCCTTTCGTATTCAAAAATAGTTTCAAAAAGGTAGTTTACTAAATTTTAAAACAACCCTTCATGGGCTAACTAAGGTAGTATAAAATGGAGAAATTGACTTATCAAAAGTCAGATAAAATAGGTGTACATCAAATTTCCCTTGAGGGATTTTTCTTAATTTTTTACTTATGCCCTTGATCCGCTTTCCCGACCTTAATGTGGCGGGATAAACTTAGCGAGTGAGAATTTGAATTGCGTCCCGCAAAATATTTCAACATACAGCCGGAGGCTGTCCAATAATCCACTCGCGAGACGCGAGCGGTGGCTATGAGAAATCGTCTGAATCCATGGAGATTCCCACCTGAGTGGGAATGACGGTTTTGATTGGGGGCTTGTTAATCAACAACCTTCACAGTTTTATCAAAAACAGTAACAACCTGACCTGCGCGTACTTTTTTACGTTTGGCACTTTCTAACTTGCCATCAATGGATACTTTCTAAGAAACGGAGGTCGTGAGGCTTATATTCAAAACTTGAACCAACAAATGCTGGGCTCACTTAAGTTACCAATACCTACTCTTAGTATCCAGAAAGAATTAGCATCCAAAATAACCCTAATCGAACAACAAAAAGAACTAGCCAAACAAGAGCTAAAAGAAAGTGAAGATTTATTTAACTGCTTATTGCAAAAGGCTTTTAAGGGGGAGTTGGTTTAAATTAAGTTATAAAAGCAAACTATTAGTTTGTTTATTTGTATTTTAATAAACCTTGCCGTATATTAGGTTTACATTTCTACCTAAAAGCAAACGAATAGTTTGGAAAAGAACAATAAAATAAACCAATTGCTACAATCATGGCCTCCTAATGCCGTGTATTTAACGGCCTGGCTCAAACAGCAGGGCTACTCTACCCAGTTGCTCAACCGCTACAAAAAAAGCCAGTGGATTGTGGCTTTAGGCAATGGTGCCATGTTAAAGGCTGGAGATAAGCCCACCATAGCCGGTGCCCTATTCGCTTTGCAGCAGCAGGCAGGTTTATCGGTACACCCTGCGGCAAAGACAGCCCTGCAATTGGCAGGTAAAGCCCATTATCTGGCAATGGGTCAACAAAGCTACATCCTGTTTGGCAACTCAAAAGAAACCTTGCCCGCCTGGGTGAAAAAACACCCTTGGCAAGAAGAACTAAAGTATGTGAAAAGCGCTTTTTTACCGGCAGGCATAGGTATGGTAGAGCAGCAAATAATGGGCTTGCCCATCAAAATATCAGGTGCTGCACGGGCCCTGATGGAATGTTTGTACTTAGCACCTCAATATCAAGACCTGCAAGAATGCTACGAAATAATGGAAGGGCTTAATAATTTGCGTCCAAAGGTGGTGCAACAGCTACTAGAACAATGCACTTCCATAAAAGTAAAACGCTTGTTTTTATACCTGGCAAAAAAAGCAGGGCATCAATGGTTAGCTTTTTTAAACTTAGAAAATATATATCTGGGAAAGGGCAAAAGAAAAATTGTTGACAATGGGGCGTACATACCCGAGTTTAAAATAACCGTACCTAAATCATTAGCACATGGCTAACTATCAAGAACAAGCGGCCTTATTGCTACAGGTGTTGCCAGAAATAGCTAAAGAAAAATGTTTTGCCCTGCACGGTGGTACAGCCATCAACTTGTTTGTGCGCAATATGCCCAGATTGTCTGTAGATATAGATTTAACCTACATCCCTAAAGAAGACCGAAGCAGCACATTTGCCAACATTGAGCAAAGTCTAAAAAACATAGAACATCGCCTTAAAAAATTAGACCCGAGTATAAAAGTGGTGGTGCAAGCGCATCTATTAAAGTTGCAGATACAAAACTCTGGCGCATCTATAAAAATAGAAGTAAACCAAGGCATGCGGGGCTTAATAGGAGAAACTGAGAATCGAGAACTTTGCGAAAAAGCTCAGGAAGAATTTGATGCCTTTTGCATTATGCCTTGCGTGCCTTTTCATCAGCTTTATGGTGGTAAAATATGTGCCGCTTTAGACAGGCAGCACCCCAGGGATATTTTTGATATCAAGTATTTACTAGAAAATGAAGTATCTACCAAAGAGATAAAAACAGGGTTTATGTTTTGCCTCATATGCAGTAAGCGCCCGCTTTTAGAAATGTTGTTTCCGCATTATCTCAATCAAGAACAAGCCTATAACAACCAATTTAAAGGCATGACACTAGAAGACTTTACCTATGAAGACTTTTGTGCCACACGGGAAAAATTGGTCAAAACCATCCATCAAAATTTAAGCGAATCCGATAAAGAATTTTTGGTGAATTTTGAATCCGCTACACCCGATTGGTCGGTTTATAACTTCTCTGATTTCCCGGCTGTGCAATGGAAGCTAAAAAATATTGAGATACTCAAAGAAAAAAATCCTGAGAAACATCAAGCAGGAATTATTAATTTGAAACAAAAATTTGAAGAACTAAGCTGTTAAATCATGATAAAAACCAACTTTCAGTTTTTACAGCAAGAGTGGCAAGAGTTTTATGAATTGATTCTAAAATAGCCCTCTTAGAAAAAAATTCTGATTAGGCATTGTTCATAGTTAACCATCACTCAACAACTATTGCCTAATGCCTTATAAACTCATTTACTAATCAACAACCTTCACCGTTTTATCAAAAACAGTAACAACTTGACCTGCGCGTACTTTTTTACGTTTGGCGCTTTCTAGCTTACCATCAATGGATACTTCGCCTTCTGTAATAAACATATTGGCTTGTCCCCCACTTTCCGCAATATTGACGATTTTCAATAGGGCATTTAGCGGAATAAAATCGTTTCCATTAAGCTTAAATTCCATAGTTTTTAATTTGTGACAAAGCTAGGGTCATCCATAAGAATGTCAAATATTTGATGTGGTATGTGCGCTGTCAAATGTGTAAAATGGATTGGGATTACCGCAGTCGTTCCTCCTTCCCTTTGACATTCGCATATTTAAAAGTAATTTTAGGGAAAATTTGAAATCAAGTCAATGAGCGGAAATAAACTATTGGAAGTAAAAAACCTGGTCACACAATTCAAGACTGAAGCGGGAATTGTAAAAGCAGTCAATAATATCAGCTTTACGCTGAACAGAGGTGAAACCATAGGAATTGTAGGAGAATCGGGTTCGGGTAAATCAGTAAGTTCATTGTCCGTAATGCGCCTGATCCCCAACCCTCCCGGTGAAATTGTAAGCGGGGAAATTATCTACCACCACAAGGAAAAAGGCTCGATTGACTTGCTGAAGCTCAGCGACAAAGAGATGCGCAAATACCGTGGCAATGAAATTTCCATGATCTTCCAGGAGCCCATGACTTCGCTTAATCCCGTTTTCAGATGCGGTGCACAGGTTTCAGAAGCCATTATGCTGCATCAGAAAGTATCTAAAAAAGAGGCTCGTGAACGAACACTTGAACTGTTCAAAAAAGTGCAACTGCCCACACCTGAGCGTATTTTAGATGCCTATCCGCATCAAATTTCTGGCGGACAGAAACAGCGCGTAATGATTGCCATGGCCATGTCCTGCAATCCCGGTATTTTGATTGCAGATGAGCCTACAACTGCCCTTGATGTAACGGTTCAGGATACCATTTTGGACCTTATGCGTGAGCTGCGCGATGAAATCGGTATGTCCGTAATCTTCATCACCCACGATTTGGGTGTGATTGCCGAAATTGCAGATCGCGTATTGGTCATGTATAAAGGCAGTATCGTGGAACAGGGCAGTATTTACGAAATATTCTCCAATCCCCAACATCCATACACAAAAGGGCTTTTGGCTTGTCGTCCGCCATTGGATTACCGGCTCAGCAAACTGCCCATCGTTTCTGATTTTATGCGGGAAGAAAATGGGGAGCTGATAGAAATCGACACTTCAGTACAGGAAGTGATTGAGAACGTGAAAGTAAGCGATACCCAAACCAAAGAAAGAATGGCCAAACTTGAGGCCAAAGAACCGGTACTGCAATTAAAAAACCTGCATACCTGGTTTCCTTCAAAAAAGAACATTTTTGGCAAAACAACAGAATATGTAAAAGCTGTCAATGATGTCAGCTTTGATGTTTACCCGGGAGAAACCATGGGGCTCGTGGGCGAGTCCGGCTGTGGAAAAACCACATTGGGTCGTACTGTTTTACGCCTGACTGATGCCCGTGACGGAGAAGTGATTTACAAAGGCAGAAATGTATTGGATCTTCCCGCTGCTGATATGAAAGAACTGCGCAAGGAAATGCAGATTATTTTCCAGGATCCATATTCCTCGCTTAATCCGAGAATGACCATTGGTGCTGCCATTATCGAGCCCATGAATGTGCATGGCATTCTAGCGAATGAGAAACAGCGCAAAGAGAAAGTAATAGAGTTGTTGGAAACTGTAAGTCTGAGCGGAGATCACTACAACCGCTATCCACATGAGTTTTCCGGTGGTCAGCGACAACGTATTTGTATTGCGCGTGCTCTTGGGCTGAATCCGAGTTTTATCATTTGCGATGAATCAGTTTCTGCGCTTGATGTTTCGGTACAGGCGCAAGTGCTCAATTTGTTGATTGAATTGCGGGAACAATTTGATTTTACTTATATTTTTATCTCTCATGACCTTTCAGTGGTTAAATTTATGTCAGACAGAATGGTAGTGATGAACCAGGGAAAAATTGAAGAATTGGGCTATGCAGATGATATTTACAATAATCCGCAGCGTGAATACACGAAAAAACTGATCGATGCCATTCCAAAAGGGCGCTTAGAAGATATTGAGCGCAGAATGACTGAGAGAGGGATTCAGATTTAAGTACCCTCAAACTTTCTATAAAACTATTACTCTTGAATGAAAGTAGTTGATAAAATATTATCGAATTTAGAATTTTCTATTGAATCTGGCTCATATAGCAGCATTGAAACAGATAAAATTGAGTTAAAAGATCTCTCATCAGGAAGTGACTGGAAAGAGCTCTACAAATCTGTGTGCGCATTCTTAAATACGCAAGGTGGGATAGTTATAATTGGTGTTAATGAAAACACGAAAAAAAAAGAATATAAATTCACTGGTTTTAATATCAACAATGAGGATAAATTAAAAGAACTTCCTAAACAATATACAACTGATAGCAAGCAATCAATTGATCTTAGTGAATTTATTCGTCCTGATTTGTTCGAAATTCGTGACTTTTTAAATGGGAAAGTTTGTGTTTTGTATATTGAAAAACTTCCCGAAGACAAAAAATATGTGCTTTTTAATGGCACAGCCTGGGAAAGAAAATTAACCGGTGATCATAAAATATCGCAAGAAGAAGTTGCCAAGCAAAAAGAACTACGTGCCGAACTGGAACTTGCAAGAGAACTTCGGCAGGTAAATGGCTCAAACATTGAAGATATTGATATAGATAAGCTAAATGAATACATACAGCGTCTTAACCAAGGAATGAAAGTTGAAACATTAAAAGCAGATATTCAATCAGCTCAATCTTTTCTCGAAAGAAAAAAGTTTGTTATTAACAAACAACCTACTCTACTTGGCATGTTGGTCTGTGGAAAAAACACCTATGATTTTCTTGGTGGAAGAGCGCAGGTAGATGGTTTTGTAGAAAGCCCTGTGCAGATTGCAGGGAATAAAAAGATTTTTAAAGACAATATTATACCGCTTTTAGAAAGCAGTATTGGGTTTATTCATGCCAACATTTCAACAGGAATTGATACAGACAAAGGAGGTACTACAAGTTTCGAATATCCAGAAAGGTTGATCCGAGAAACTGTCAACAACGCCTTAGCGCACAGAGATTACAGCGTAGATAAATTTGTCAATATAACAATCAATCCAGGTAAAAATTTAGAAATCAGAAATCCCGGAAAGTTCAGGCAAGAACAAATTTTACGAATTAATGGACAACAACCTATAAGACGAATCATTCCTATACCAAAAGCGCAAAACCCACGTCTTGCTGATGTATTAAAATCATTTGACCGCTGGGAAGGCAAAGGATGGGGAATGTCTTCATTAACAAATATGGCCCTTGAAAACAAGATTGACATCCCCTATTATATTCTTTATGCAGAACAAGATGTAGGATTATTTATCCCAAAAGGTAAAATATTGGATGACGAAATTGATTGGTGGCTTAAAAGCTTTGGTGGATATATTTTTAGAAAAACAAACGGAAGAGAACTCACAAAAGAACAAGCAACTGTCTTGGCTTATTTTTTCAAATCAGAAAGAATGGGTTACCAAGAGCGATATTGTATTGCTTTAACCCCTGACAATAATCATTTCTTTGTGATAGCAGAACTTGAAAAGTGGGGTTTAATAAAAAAACATCCTGACAGTCCTGAACTATACCCTACCTATATAGTTGATCAAACACTTAATAAGTTTGATTTTACAGATGAATTGAGAAATATTTTTGGAGGAGCATTTGATGAGCTTGGTTCTCATTATAAAGATACACTCAATACTATTTTACATTTTAATAAATATGGAAAAAACCTTAAGGATATAAATGCAGCTCAAGTTGGGGATTTCCTTTATTTCAGAAAAAACCAAAAAATTGAGGACGTTAAAAAATACAACGATTATAAAAGAAAAATCAGAAGTATTATCAGCAACCTAACCAAAAAGAAGTATCTACTAAAATCAAAAGGAGCCAGACCAAGCTATAATATTAACAGAAAATTTAAGAGAAGGCCTTCACTCTTTGATTAAAAAACCATATAATGAAGGTGAAAAATGCATGTTTAAGGACTGAATTAATAAAACAATATGTCGAAAAATAAAAAGAAATCCTCCGGAAAAGGAGAAAAAAGAAAAGCACTCAATAAAGAAATTCAAAAATTCATCGAGAAATCTGGCGACAAAGGCCGTGATAAAAACAAGGTCCTTAAGCAGTTTTTGAGAGAAAACAGTTCTCAGGAAATATTTTCCAGCCTGGATTTTCTGACCTCACGCGGGAAAATCATCAAAACTGAAAATGTATATAAAAGCCTGCAAAAAATTGACAAGTCTGAAATAGACGAGAACAACCCCAATGTATATACTGGGCAGGTTGACATGACCAGAAGTGGAGCAGCTTATATTATTTGTGACGATCTGAACAAAGATATTTATGTGCGTCCACAAAAGACCGGCAAGGCTTTTCACAGGGATATTGTGAAAGTACTACTGACCAATGTGCGCAAAAGCGGAAAAAATGACGGTGAAATCCTGGAAGTGGTAAAACGGCATACCGACCAGTTTATCGGGACTATTCACCTTTCAAAAAGTTTTGCTTTTGTAGTGCCCGATAAAGAAGAAATTCAGTCTGATTTCTTTGTGCCGCTGAATAAAATCATGAATGCCAAAGATGGGGAAAAAGTAATTGTACAGTTGATCTCATGGGATGATCCTACAAAAAGCCCGCTCGGTGAAGTAATTAATCGACTGGGAAAAGCGGGTGACAATGAAGTGGAAATGCAGTCTATATTGATTGAAAACGGGTTCAACCTTGAGTTTCCTGCTTCGGTAATGGACCAGTTGAAAAAACTACCCACTAAAATACCAGCCGAGGAATATGAAAAACGGGAAGATTTCAGAAATATCACCACTTTCACAATAGACCCGGATGATGCCCAGGACTTTGATGATGCACTGTCTTTTGAGAAAATGGACAATGGCCATTATAAAATCGGGGTGCATATTGCCGATGTAAGTTTTTATGTACGCCCCGGAACCCCTTTAGACATTGAAGCACAAGAGCGCTGCACCAGTGTATATCTTGTTGACAGGGTCTTACCTATGCTCCCCGAGAAAATTTCCAATGAACTGTGCTCGCTGCGCCCCAATGAGGAGAAGCTGTGCTATTCAGTAGTTTTTGAAATGAACGACCGTGCAGAAGTGAAAAATGTGTGGTATGGCCGAACCATTATTTACTCCGACCAGCGCTTTACTTATGATGATGCGCAAAAGCTAATTGAAACCAATAACAAAAAAGAGAGATTTGCCTATGAAGTGAAAACCATCAATCAACTGGCGAAAATTCTGAGGAAGAAACGCTTTGAAAATGGTTCCATTGATTTTTCAAGCGAGGAAGTAAAATTCAAACTGGACGAGAACAAAAAACCAATTGGCATAGAAATAAAAATTATGCGCGATGCCAACCGCATGATAGAAGATTTTATGCTGCTGACCAATAAATATGTATCCTTATTTGCTGGAAAACCCGAAAAAGGTAAAAACCCTGTACCAATGATTTATCGTATTCACGACACGCCCGATAGTACCAAGCTTGAAAATTTTGCGGTATTTGCCAAGAAATTCGGTTATGATCTGAAATTTGACGATCCAAAACAAACAGCCCACACGCTGAACGGACTTTATGCCAAAATAAAAGGCAAAAAGGAGCAGCACGTACTCGAAACACTTGGCATCCGTACCATGTCAAAAGCTGCATACAGCACCAATAATATTGGACACTACGGGCTTGCTTTTGATTATTATTCGCACTTCACCTCGCCTATCAGGCGCTATCCCGATGTACTGGCACATCGAATCATTACTAATGTTTTAGAAAAAAAGAAAGCGGCATACGACAAAATTGAGCTGGAAGAACTCTGCAAAAAAAGCTCTATGATGGAGCGTTTTGCAATGGAAGCAGAAAGAGATTCAGTGAAGTACAAACAGGTAGAATATATCAGTGAACGTATTGGCGAATCTTTTGAGGGTATAATTTCCGGTGTGATTCAAAGAGGGATATTTGTAGAACTGGTGGAAAACAAATGCGAAGGTTTTATATCTGCCCGCGATCTCAGTGATTCAGATATGGAATATGATGAATCAAAAGTTTGCCTTACAGACACAAGAACCGGTGATAAATATCAAATCGGGGAAGACCTGAAAGTTAGAGTAGTTGGAACAAATATTGAGAAAAGACAAATTGATTTAGAGACAGTGCCGGAAGATGAAATTGAGCACTAATTCTTTTTTTCACCCGGCAACCTCACCAGATTTAACCAAAAGTCTTTGATCATTTCGATGATTTTTATGTACTCATCAAAGTCAACAGGTTTTTCAATATAACAATTGGCATGGCTGCGATAACAGCTCAAAATATCCTTTTCGGATTTTGATGTCGTTAAAATTATAACCGGAATAACCTTTAGTTTTTCATCATTCTTAATTTCATGAAGAATTTCCCTGCCATCTTTTTTCGGCAAATTCAAATCCAGCAAAATAATATCGGGTACAGGAGCATTCTCAAATGGCGGCTGATGATACAAAAAACGCAGGGCATCTTCACCATCTTTGGCAATATGTACCCGTTCAGACAAACCCACTTCTTCAAAAGCTTCCCTGGTCAATACAATATCCCCTGAATTGTCTTCAATTATCAATATATCCAAAAGCCCTTTTCCCAACATACTTTTCTTTATTTTGAATAAAATGCGATAATCAAATGTAGGCAATTAATTTTCATTTCGAATTTTTGATTATTCCGACATCTGCAATTTGCGCCAATTCAACATTGTAAAACATCATTGGTATTGTTAATTTAGGCGCTCCTTGAAAAATTTTAAAAATAAAAACTGATTACAAGCAGCAATTATTACCCAATTTTTAATTCATTTGAGCTATAAAACTCAAAAAACTTTCAAATCATCATCTTGTGTCGGAGCTGATTAATAACAATCCTTTAAATTCGCTGAAAATTAATTACATGGAATACCAGGATTATTTTGAATACTATCAATCCTACCTCGGAGCGAGTTCATTTTTGAAAAAGCCCGAAAAGCTATATCAGCCAATAGAATACATCCTGGGCTTAGGGGGTAAAAGAATTCGTCCGGTATTGGTACTTGCGGCCTGCGATCTTTTTGATGGTGATATAACAGCGGCTTGTCCCGCAGCCCATGCCGTAGAGGTGTTTCACAATTTCACACTCATGCATGATGATATTATGGATGCAGCACCACTGCGCAGAGGAAAAGATTCTGTACCTAAAAAGTATGGTTCAAATCTTGCCATTCTTTCCGGTGACACTATGTTAATTAAAGCGTATCAAGAGATAGAAAAACTACCGGAAAAGAATATGGTAAAAGCTTTTAGGCTCTTTAATAAGACAGCAGTGGAAGTTTGTGAAGGGCAAATGCTGGATATGAGTTTTGAAAACAACAATGATGTTGAGGAGAATGATTACCTGGAAATGATTGAGTTAAAAACTGCTGTACTGATGGGTTGCAGCCTTAAATTGGGCGGTATATGCGCCCAGGCAAGCACTGAACAACAAAAATTACTTTATGAACTGGGAATCAATATGGGCATGGCTTTTCAAATACAAGATGATTTGCTGGACAGTTTTGGCAAGGACAACTTCGGCAAAACAATTGGCGGTGATATTTTAAATGATAAAAAAACCATCTTGTTTATCCATACCCTTAAAAATGCATCTGCTGAAGATAAAGCACAATTGTTGAGCCTGTCTGGAAATAAAAAAGAAAGCAAGGCAAAAATCAAAGCCATTAAAAATCTTTTTGAAAAATACGGAGCCCGGAGCTATGCTCAGTCTTTGAAAGACAATTATTTTACAAAATCAGGGGAAATCCTTTCAGCAATCAAAAGTACAGACTCCAAGAAAAATTTCCTGGAATCACTGAATCAGTTGTTGATTAAAAGGGTGATTTGATCTGAAATTATTCTGCCCTGGTCCACTCTTCAGTTCTACCCAAAAACGAAAAACCAATAAAGCCTCTTACTTCAAGTAAATCTTCTTCTACAAGTGTTAGTTTGCATTTGTAGGTCTTGCCATTGTTGGGGTCGTAAATGGTTCCGTTTTCCCAAAGTTTATCATCAGTTTTTTCAAATCCTTTCAGCAAATCCATGCCCAAAATAGGATTGTCATGCTTATCTTCATCTGGATTATTAACATCTTTTTTGGGTGAACCGTCTTCTTCATTGGGTTCTTTCAACCAAACTACCTTGCCGCAGATTTCATCATTATCGCATTCGTATATTTTGATTTTAGCTTCTTTATCAGCAGTGTACCACTCTCCTTTTACAGATTCATTTTGAGCAAAAACAGAAATAGTTGATATAAAGGCAATAGATAGTATAATTAAATGTTTCAAATACATAGTTATTATTTAGTTGTTTTTTTGTAAAAAATATTTATTTGCATATACAATGCTTTGCAGGGAAATAAGCGTAATCTTCATTATAAACTGTGTGGATCAATTATTGTTAACTCTTTGATGTCTTTAAAATCAGAAGTATTTCGAGAAATTAAATCTAAACCATAGACAATTGCAGTTGAAGCAATAATAGCATCAGGTAATTTTGTCTTATGCTGTTTACGAATCTCAATGGTTTTATCAACTATATTATCAGTCAAATCCATTACAGTTGAGTCAGCCATAAACTCTGAAAGCAATTTATAATGTTCTCTTGGCGCATTATAACCAAGTACTTCAATTTTTGAAATCACAGATACATTTGGCACAGCATTAATAATACTGTCCATAAAATCCATACCCGAAGCTGATAATTTCTTGCCTAAATAATCAATAACTGCATTAGAATCAACTAAGTACCTGGTTTGCCCCATTCTTCACGACTTTTAGTTACATGATTTTGAAGCTCATCTGCTATATCAGAAGGTAATTTCCCAGCATATTTATCAGACAATTTCTTCCCGGACTGATTACTTTTTTTCAACACCTTAATTAATTGAAGGTCTTCCAAATTCTTCAGAAGCTTGTATGCCTTTATACTATTTATTTGTAAGAGTACAGTTTCCATAATTTCAAATCAGTTGATTAAGCTACTTATTCTCTGTTTAAAATACACATTTTTAAGCTTTCAAAGGAATAGTTTTTTAAATTTTACAATAAATTTTAAATAAAAATTTATTGATTTTCAGCAAACAAATCTGCCCACTTCTCTACATTCAAACCGGGTTTCTTGATAGAATCACTTAATTTTTCTAAAAAAAATGTCCTTGGATATAATTGTGCCCCCATACTTTCAAGATGTTCGGTATACACTTGGCAATCGACAAAATCAAAGCCCTGTACTTGGAGGGCTTGTGTCAATTTTATAAGTGCTGCTTTGGAAGCATTTGAAACTTTACTAAACATAGACTCTCCAAAAAATGCTTTTCCAATTGAAACCCCATATATACCACCTACCAATTTATTTTCCGCTGACCAAACTTCTACTGAGTGGGCAAAACCTGCTTTGTGAAGCGAAATATAGGCTTCCATCATTTCTTGTGTAATCCAGGTCCCCTCCTGCCCCGACCTGGGGATTTCACTACAAGCTTTTATCACTGCTTCAAATGCCTTATCGCTGGTAAAAGTAAATTTATTTTGGTTAAATACCCGCCTCATGCTTTTTGAAACATTCAAATTTTCAGGAAAAAGCAACATTCTCGGATCGGGAGAGTGCCATAAAATAGGTTCACCGGGACTATACCAGGGGAAAATCCCCTGGCTGTATGCTGCCAACAAACGCTCCATACTCAAATCACCTCCAATAGCCAATAGCCCATACTCATTGGCATTATCAGGGTGGGGAAATTGAGGCAATTTGATCTTTTTCATTTACAGTAAAATTTCAATTATTGCATTAGAAATACAATAACTCGAATTAAGCACGCATTATAAGCAGCAATGAGTACTTTTGCAAAAAAATAATTAATGCGCTTATTCTTATTCTTTTTATTATCGGTTTTTTATTTCTTGCTCACAGCACAGGAAGATAAGCAGAAACAAAAGTTTGTCAATCATATCCTTTGGATTAATATTCCTGATCTTTCAAACGAGGGATTGCTTGACGCCAATTGCCCGAATATAAAATTCACAGCATCTAAAGGCTTGGTAAATTATCAGGTAATAAACCCGGAAAACAAAGATCACTACCAGGCAATGTTGTTTTCCTGCAACGGTGAAAACATTATGCAGGCACTGGAGAAAAACAATCCAGATGCAAAAACAGCAGCATTCAGCAGCGACAAAAAATTAATCAAGCAGTTATCTGGTCTTGATTTTGTAAAAAAAGGAAGCAGCGATGTAGAAATTACTGAATTGGCTTATGAATACTTGCGCGATGAAAGACCAAATTTTCTTTTTATAAATTACTCAGGTGTGCAAAATGCCTTTAAAAAAGAAGGTAATGTAAAATCAGAGGCCTATCAATTTGCCGTAGAAGAATTGGACGTAATGCTTTCAGGCCTTTTCAAAGGTTTAATCGAATCGCGACTTTACAATTCTGCAGCTATTGTCATCAGTTCTTCAAGCAATATTAGTGACAATAACAATGGTTTACTGCTGATCCAGGCCGATGGAATAATCGAAGCAGGTACAAAATTAGATGTCTCTATCAGTTCTGAACGTATTATGCCAACCATAAGCGAGTTGATTGGAGGTATTCCCGAATTTAATTGCAGCGAAAAATCTTTGCTCCAATTGCTCAATAAGCATTGATAAACAAAACCTGAAACTTTACAATTTGGTGCAGCTGACTTTACGAGCAGGGTACAGCCATTCTCGGTTTACAAGGAATTTTTATGCAAAAGGCACAGAACATCTCGTAAAGCAATTTAAAGATCTTGCTTGCCGCAGGGCTGTAACGCATTTTTCTTTAAAGCGATGATTGCTGCAAAAAGTAAGACCCCGCTGGGGCATTGCCATCGCTGCATATCCAATTCGGTATAGGGCAAGGAAAACATTAAAAAATCAATGGACAACTCTTCAACCAAAGCCAATTGATCCTAGGGGGATCGGATGTTTATAAAAAAGGATCCCCACCACCGCCCGATCCCGGAGGGATCGCATATTATACACAAAACCAAGGTTTAAAATTGAACCGGTTTAGCGCAAGAGACGACATCTTTCCAATAAAGATGACATCTCTGCTTGGGCTTTCGTTCTGCTTTTTCAATGGGTCATGACCCATTGGAGTTCTTCAAAAGTACTGCTAATACTTTTTGCTTCTAATACCATTTTAACTACAGCCATTCTCGGTTTACAAAGAGCTTTCATGCAAAAGGCACAGAACATCTCTGTAAAGCAATTTGAAAATCGTGTCTACCGAATAGCCTTAACACATTTTTCTTTAAAACGATAATTGCTGAGCAGGGTACTCACAAATAAAATATTTTGATCATAACCAGGTGTGTGATTTTTTTAAAATCCTTGAAATCCACAAGTATCTGCCGAGTCTATATCAAAGAACTGCATTATTATTGTATTCCCTTTAAAAGTATACCTGTATATAAAACAAGAGTACTGAGCTATCTTTTTTTACCGGATTTTCTTCATTATTATGAACATTCTCACTAATGTTATCTTCCTATTTACATTTAAAAAATAATAAGATACTGATAAGCAACACAATAGATAATGAAATAAATTTATGAACAAGCTATTGTTTAATCATTTGTAGTTGAAAAAGAATAATTATTCAGAATGTGAAATCACTATAAAAATAGTTGGACACCCTGTAAAAAGCACATAACGGAAAACACCTACTTACAGAAACAAACATAGGTTTAATCACCTATAATATATTGTAAACAAGACTTTAACAAATTATCATAAAATTTTACATCTTACATATGGCTATTTTTAACCCTGAAAAAAGGCCGTTCATCGATTATTATGTTTTTTCTTAAACTAAATGCGTACATTTGCGTTAGTAATAAAACAAATCATTAAAACCATTTAGTTATGAACTACTTAACAACAAAAGAAAATGAAGTGTTAAAACAAGCAAAAGCAAAAATCAGAGCTTTGCTACATCCTTTAAGACAGGATATTTTAACCAAAATCAAAGAAAACGGTAACCGCATGAATGTTACTGAAATTTATGTAAAACTGCGTATTGAGCAAAGTGTTGCATCTCAACATTTGGCTATCTTGCGAAAAGAAGGTTTTGTAAACACTACTCGTGAAGGAAAAACCATCTGGTACAGCGTTAACAACGATACCATTAAAGATACTGTAAGTCAGTGTGAGAATGTTTAATTCTTAATTTTAATGTGACCGTTAAAAAAGACCCCGAACTTTAGTTTGGGGTTTTTTATTATTCCATACCTTGCAAAACATACTCTAATATCCGCTCCTCAGGTTTGAATTCGCGCAGTATATCCAGTCTCAAATTGTAAACTGCAATTTCTATCAACTCTTGTTCTGAAAGAACAGAATGCTTTTGCGCAGAAGCATAATATTTTCCTGCATCTAAAATAGCTGTCTTTGGTACTAAACCAATTAATTCTGTACCGCTCACAATCACCCCTCGTTTTTTTGCTGCAGCTTTTACTGCTTCATATGCATGGTGAATTCCTGTTTTAGTATAATCTGTAATATTCATAGAAACCTGAACACAATTATATTCAGGTATATACCAGCCTATGGCCTTGAGTGCTGTACATTTACCGGGCATTCTTTTCCATTTTTCAGGGACTATTCCGCTTTTATCAATATATCCCGAGCTTCGAATTTCACGAGCAATTGCTTTTGCAATGGCAATATCTTCTGACTTGAGATTTATATTACAGGCAATAAGAAATGAGCGTGCACCGATAGCAATATTTCCACTGCGCGCATTGAGTTTTTGCGGACCAAAATCAGGTTTCCATTCGGGTAAATGTATTTTTTTGACGATCGCCTCATAATTGTCTTTTCTCAAATTAGCAAGGTTACTTCTTTCAGGGGAACTTGCAGACCTTTCGTATAAATACACTGGAATTTTTAATTCATCGCCCACCCTTTTAGCCAGTTTCAATGAATATTTAACTACTTCTTCCATACTGATATTGGCAACAGGGATCAAAGGACATACATCTGTAGCTCCAAAGCGGGGATGTACACCTTTTTGTTCTCTCATATCAATATGCCGCGCAGCACACTTGATCGATTGAAATGCTGCTTCAATAACTGCTTCAGGACTTCCGGCAAAGGTAATTACGGTGCGATTGGTAGCTATGCCGCTGTCTATATGCAAAAGCTTTACTCCATGAACCTGTTCGATAGAAGTGGCAATGGCTTGTATAGTTTCGGGATTACGTCCTTCACTAAAATTGGGGACGCATTCTATTAAAGGTTGCTTGTTATTAGGTGGCATGTTTTTATCTCAAAGTAAATCTGCAAATCCCTTTGAATTATTCTATCTCTTACTGTTTTTAGATTCCTTATCATTCCCAAGCTCAGAAATAAAATATTCTCTTTGCAATCCACCTTTGATAATTTCATAAGCTTTAATAAAAACATTATCAATAGAATTGTATAGTGGATAAAAACCATCATTTTTCCACAACTGCCTTGCAAGGTGTGCCTTAATCAGAATATTGACCTGGGGCTTGAGTACTTCAAGTTCATCTTCTTTGATTCTGTGCCCTTCTTTCTCTATAAAATTAATAAACTGATCATACATGATTTCAGAAACCATAAAGTTATTATTGAAATAATCTAAGTCCCTGTATGGCAAAAATCTGTCCTGGTTGTCAGAATAAAAATCATAGACAAACTGCGGTATATAGCCCCTTATCTCCGAAAAGTAAATGAGATAATCTGCTGTATCTATTGGCACAATAATATCCGGCATAATCCCCCCACCACTATATACAGGACGGCCATTGGATGTGTAGAACCTAACCGTATCCTGAGCTTGTATAGCAAGCGAATCAGTCATTTCAAAAACTTCTCCATTTTCATATCGCTTGCTTATTTCTCTGTGATAGCTGGCCTTGTCATCAACATTATAGGGTTTTTGAATACTTCTACCGGATGGTGTGTAATAGCGCGCAACGGTAAGCCGCAATGCAGAACCATCTGCCAGTTCATATTGCTCCTGTACCAATCCTTTTCCAAAAGATCGCCTACCAATAATTAAACCACGATCCCAGTCCTGAACAGCTCCTGCCAGAATTTCACTTGCAGAAGCAGAGCCTTCATCTATAAGTATAACAAGATCTTCACTTTCAAATAAACCACTCACTCTTGCAGTGTATTCTTGTCGTTCAT
Source organism: Chitinophagales bacterium (assembly GCA_040877935.1). Taxonomy (NCBI): domain Bacteria; kingdom Pseudomonadati; phylum Bacteroidota; class Chitinophagia; order Chitinophagales; species Chitinophagales bacterium. The sequence continues at coordinate 16,623 of JBBDNB010000019.1, read as the reverse complement.
AAGCTTTTCCTTCTGTATATACCAATAATTTCCGTCCATCTATAAACTCATCGGAAATCATTGTAGCTGCATTGAGGTAGCCTCCGGGATTATTTCTAAGGTCTAGGATCAATGCATTCATGCCCTGTCCTTTAAGCATTGAAAGGGCTTTCTTAAATTCTTTGTAGGTATTCGCAGAAAAGCGGGTGATTTTAATATAGCCCACTTCATCATCTACCATATAAGCCACCTCAATACTAGTGATAGGAATTTTGTCACGGGTAATGTCGTATTCTATGATTTCGCTATTTCTACCACGCATAAAACCCACTTTTACAGTTGTGCCTTTTTCTCCTCTGAGCAAATGTATCACCTCACGATTACTTATACCTACTCCTGCAACAATTGAATCTTCTATGGTAATTATTTTATCGCCACTTTGTATACCCAATGTTTCCGATGGTCCTCCGGTAATTGGAGAAACTACAATTATAGTATCCTTTAGGATATAGAATTCAATACCAATACCATCAAAATTGCCTTCAAGGTTTTCATTTACACTTTGCAATTCTTTTTGGGAAATATAAAATGAATGGGGATCAAGCTCGCGCATTAAATCTCTTGATACTTGATCTTCAATATCATTAAGCGCTACAGAATCAACATATTTAACCTCAATAAAATCAAGTATTTCATCAATTTTATTGAATTGCTTATTGATATTAAAGAGCGGCATTTTATTTTCGGTTTTGCCCCGTATCTTATAGCCAAGTTGCATTCCCGCAATCAAAATAATCGCGAAAATTAAAGGAAGTAAATAGCTGTATTTTTTATTACTCATATGAAAGCGGTAGAAATAGAGTTTAAAAATTCACAGGCAAAGATAAATGATTCTACAAAGCCGGGATAATTCTCAAAATGAAACAATATTTTTGATTTGATAACAATTTCTTTTCCTAAAAAGATGCAGTAAATGGACAAAACAACTGAGAGTAGCTCAAATTATCGTCACCTGGAAAAAATGGATACAGGGGAATTGCTAAAAAACATCAATAAAGAAGATCAAAAGGTAGCAAAAATTATAAAAAATTGTATCCCGGAGATTAAGCCATTAGTAGAAGCTATAAGTGATAAAATGCTTGCAGGTGGTCGCCTGTTTTATATTGGAGCTGGCACGAGCGGCAGATTGGGCATAGTGGATGCTTCTGAATGCCCACCTACTTTTGGTGTAGATCACGGACTTGTAATTGGGCTGATGGCCGGTGGCGATACTGCCATTAGAAAGGCCGTGGAATTTGCCGAAGATGACAAAAACCAAGGCTGGAAAGATTTACAGGAATACAATATTTCGGAAAAGGACTCTTTGATTGGAATTGCAGCTTCTGGCGCTACGCCCTATGTAGTTGGGGCTTTGGAAATTGCCCAAAAAAATGGAATTGCAACGGGATGTATTACCTGCAATGAAAATGCAAAGGTCATCCAATATGCTGATTTTCCAGTTGTGGCCGTTACAGGCCCTGAATTTGTTACTGGCAGTACGCGCATGAAAGCCGGCACGGCCCAAAAACTGATCTTGAACATGATATCCACTTCCGTGATGATTAAGCTGGGACGCGTGGAAGATAATAAAATGGTGGATATGCAATTGAGCAATGAAAAATTGGTAGATCGTGGAACAAAAATGGTGGCTGAATCCTTAAAACTTCATTATGATGAAGCAAAGGCTTTGTTGCTGAAAAACAAAAGCGTACGCAATGCCATTGCAGCTTACAAGAATAAATGATTTATGCACGAATTAGAGCCATATTACAGATGGTTGGACTACTACGAATCTAAAGATGATGATCGTTCTCCGCTATACGGCAGAACCTACAGTGAATTTGAATTTTCCAATACGATCTACAATTTCTACATTCATCCGCAATGGGATTATTTCGGTTCCAATACCCTTTATTTGAAAATCCTGTATGCCAATTACGAAGAGCAGTTTTGTATTATAGAGCTGATTGGGGAGTGGAATGACTGCCTGAACAATGATATTATGTTTCTTAAACGAGACATTATTGACCCTATGATAAAGCAAGGCATTCAACGCTTTATTCTTATAGGTGAAAATGTACTGAATTTTCACGCTTCAGACGATTGCTACTATGAAGAATGGTTTCAGGACATCGTTGATGAAGGTGGCTGGATAGCTATGGTTAATTTCCGAAAACATGTAATTGAGGCTATGCAGGAAGATCAACTTCATTTTCACCTGAATTTTAATGAGCACCTGAATGACCTGAAATGGCGTAAATTAAAGCCCCTGCATTTATACACAGTCGTAGATCACTTGATTATTAAGGCTTTGGGGTGAGTTTAAAAATAGCTTAAGAACATAATATTTTGCCCTATACCTTGGTTCTGCAGATTACATTTACATTGAAAAAATTCATCAAGATATTTCACCCAAAACACTAAATTATTTTTTCGGATTTTTACTTTCTAAATTTAAACTTCTATCTGCTAGAATAATTTCAATTAATTGAAAGAACGAATAAATTCTTTAAAAAAATCTGTTTTTTTCAGAAATGCCGGAATATTGATTTCAGGCACTGCACTGTCTCAGTCCATCCCTCTGTTAATTAGCCCGGTAATTACAAGACTCTATGATCCTGCAAGTTTTGGTGTTTTTGCTATTTACATCAGCGTTATTACCATATTACTTACTATCTCAACAGGCAGGTATGAAAAGGCCATAGTCATCCCCAGTGAAATAGAAACCAGCAAAAGACTTACCGTTTTAAGCCAATCGCTGATTATATTATTCACTGCTTTCCTCTTTGTTATTGTTCATTTTTTTGGTGCTCCTGTACTTTCAATCTTAAATATTGAGGGTTTAATTCCATTCGTTTATCTGATACCCATTGGAGTTTTGCTTATGGCCTCTGATCAATCAGCCTACCACTGGGCCAATAAAATTGAAAAATACAAGCGAATGTCTTTTTCTAAAGTGGCTAGTAACCTAAGTTCCGGTACACTTCAAATTGTATTGGGCTTTTTTAAACTTGAAGCTTTGGGACTAATAGCTGCAAAACTTACCGGCCTGTTTGTATCCTATATAATTCTAATTTCCACTTTTAAGCTATCAGATTTTTTAAGCTATAAATTGAATGAAATAAAAAGTGTGGCCAAAAGATACATTCTTTTTCCTAAGTATTTGATGTCAGCGCATTTACTCAATTCCATTGCGCTCAATAGTCCTCCAATTATTTTGGCCTTTTATTTTAATGAAACTGAAATTGGTTTTTTCGGTCTTACCCAAAGGGCTATTATGCTGCCTGTATCAATTGTTTCTAGGTCAGTAGGTGATGTTTTCCGACAAAAAGCAGTAGATGACCTCAATAAAGATGGAAATTGCAAGAAAATCTATAAACAAACATTTTGGGGATTATTGATTGCAGGTATTATACCTTTTTTAATACTACTCTTTCTCTCGCCCTGGTTGTTCAAACTGGTTTTTGGCACTGAGTGGGAAACAGCTGGTAATTACGCCCAAATCCTAGCTGTTTTATTTCTATTTCAGTTTGTATCAGCTCCATTTAATAATATGTTTTTGATTAGAGAGAAACAGAAACAGGAACTTCTCTGGCAAGTGCTGTTCTTTATCAGTTCAACTGTTTCTATTTTTGTAGGATATTATATTTTCAAAACTATTACCGGTGCCTTAATTATATTTGCACTTTCTAGGTCAGTTTCCTATTTGTTGGGAATTTTTATGACCTCAAAATTAACAGTGAAACAATAAACTTGGGCAGTTTAGTTATATTAATCATTAGTGCTATAGTATTAATATGCTCTTTTTTGCTTTTCAAAAAAGCTGCTGGCAATATCTCATTGCTCAGACTGAATATGCTTACTTATGTTTTTTATGTCCCTTTACTGCTGATGTCCTTTATTGGGTCTGTTATGATAGTACTTGAATTGGACAACCATTACCTTATAAATAAGATACAAAATGATGAGACAAGATATGTAGGATGGGCGGCAATCATGTATTCCATGGTTATGGTTCCTTTGGGGATGTTGTTTTCAAAAAAGCTATTTCAAATAAAAAGTGTGAAATCAGTACTTGCAAACATAGCTGAAAAGCCAATTGTCAACTACTTACCAAAGAATGAAATTATCTTAAAGTCACTTTTGTACTTGCTGTCTTTTGTCGGGATAGCTTCACTAATTTATACTTTTTATCATATTGGAACCATACCACTGCTGGAAATGATAAACGACAGTGAAAACCTGGCACGGCTGAGGCAAGAAGCAGGCAGGGAATTTGATGCAAATGTTTATATAAAAAACATTTTTGCAATCAATCTCCTTCCGATATTAGCCTTTATTTCCTGGGCATATTACAATAAAAGCAGGAACAGCCTTGACCTGGCATGGTTTGTAATAATGTTAATCGCTTCTTTGTTAATCTTGTCCTATGATCTGCAAAAGTCTCCGGCAGCACTTTTTCTAATCGGTTTTATTTTTTACTTCACTTATGTGCATGGAAGAATCAAGCTCAGATACTTTATGCTATTGGTCATTGTATTTTTCAGTGTAATTCTCATGTTTTATTCTGAAACTACAAACATCAATTTTGAACAGGCGATATTGACATACAACCATGGGGTAATAGGAAGAACTGTTTTTTCAAATATTGCCGGCACATTTTTCTCCTTCGAATATTTTGGAAGTATTCATGAATTTATAGGTAATAGAAGCTTATCAACTTTTGTGGAATTGTTTTCTGTTGAACATTCTGAAAGGTCTTCAAGAATAATAATGGAGACAATAAATCCCCAAGCTGTTGAAGCAGGAACGGCAGGGGTGATTAATTCACTTTTTATAGGCGAAGCCTGGGCCAATTATGGATTACTTGGAGTAATTCTATCACCATTCTACATAGGTTTTTTAATAGGAACACTTTTTTACTTTTTCCTAAGGTCATCTAAAACACCTGTGATTATAGGGCTTTACGTGTACTTTTGCTATAGTTCTGCTGTCGAGGGTGGTTTTAATGATTATATATACAATATAGGCTTCTTGTTTATTTTCTTTCTGTTTTCTACGTTACTTTACATTTCAAAATATTTAAACAATAAGCTTACATAATGAAAATAATTTTCCATATTCCATTTGCCATAAATACAGATGTTGCCTCAGGCACGAATATTCGACCAATAAAAATACTGAATGCTATGCTTGGATTAGGACATGATGTAGAAGTAGTAAAGGGGGGCAACAAAGAAAGGAGAAGTCAGATTGATAGAATTAAAAGGGAAATTAAAAATGGGAAAAAATATGATCTGCTATACTCAGAGAGTTCTACACTCCCTACTTTATTGACAGAGAAACATCATTTGCCAAGTGCTCCATTCATGGATTTTGAGTTCTTCAGCTTTTGCAAAAGCTATGGAATTCCGGTAGGGTTATATTATAGAGACATTCATTGGAATTTTGCCCACTATCCCCTTTCTGGCATTAAAAAAGCTTATTCCCATTTTTTCTATCATTTTGACATTAAAAAATACAATAAGCTATTGGATGTTCTATTCTTGCAAAGTTATGAGATGAAAAAGTATATTCCCGGACTTGATGAAAATATTAAAATAGTAGAGCTGCCGCCAGGAGTAGATCAGGTATTTGAACACAAGAGTTTTGAAAATCCTAAGAATCAACTTAAGATCATTTATGTAGGTGGACTAGGTAAGCTTTATCAATTACATGAATTCATTAATGCTGCACAATCGTTTAGTAAAATTGACTTCAGTATCTGTACTAGAAAGGAAGATTGGAATGCTGTAAAAAGCGAATATGAAAGCATCCTACAACCTTCAAAAAATATACATTTAATACACCAATCAGGAGATGAATTGGATAAAAAAATGCCGAATTATGATTTAGCTTCAATTATTGTAAAACCCACGGATTATTGGAGTTTTGTTTTACCATTAAAACTTTTTTATTATTTATCCTTTCAAATTCCTGTTATAGCTTCAAAAGGTACACGTGCAGCAAAATTCGTAGATGAACACAATGTGGGCTGGGTGGTTGATTATAATGAAAAAGCTATAGAGAGCACTTTCAATGCTATTCTTAATAACCCCGAAAGCATTGCAGAAAAACAAAACAATATTAAAAAAATACATTCTGATATTACCTGGGAAGCACGTGTGAACACAATAATAAAAACATTGACAAGTGAATAAGGCTGGTATGAAAAAACTACTGATTTTAGCAGATGCCTCTTCCGTACATACCATTAAATGGGTAAATGCATTATTGGACAGGGGATATACCATCAATGTCTTTTCGCTTAAAAGTTTCAATAAAGAAAATTATCCAAATAGCGAAAGTCTGAGTATTAAGACATTGCAGCTAAAAGATAAAATTTTCAAGAGCGGTGAAGGAGCCCTGGTGAAGCTTAAATACATCAAGGCGCTTCCAACTATAAAACAAATAATCAATGATTTCAAGCCAGATATACTCCATGCCCATTATGCATCAAGCTATGGGATTTTAGGTGCGCTTTGTGGTTTTCACCCATTTATTCTGTCCGTATGGGGAAGTGATATATATGATTTTCCCAACCACAACTTTATCTTTAAAAAGATAATCCAATACAATTTAAAAAAAGCAGACCGCATTCTTTCCACTTCTGAAGTAATGGGTATTGAAACCAAAAAATATACTGATAAAAAAGTGGAAATCACGCCTTTTGGTGTTGATACGGATGTTTTTAAAAAAAGGGAGAAACCTCCCGGAAACGAAATCATAATTGGTACGGTAAAAGCATTGGAATACAAATATGGTATTGATACTTTATTGGAAACCTTTGAATTGTTGATTAAAAAAAGACCTGAATCTAATTTTAAACTCTACATAGCAGGAGATGGCAGTAAATCTGAAGTTTATAAAAAAATGGCCAAAGAAAAGCAAATTGTAGACAAGGTGGTCTTTTCCGGGAATATCCCCAATCATAAAATACCGGAGTATATCAGTCAATTTGATGTTTATCTTGCATTGAGCAGGTCAGAAAGTTTTGGTGTCGCAATTATTGAAGCAATGGCTTGCGAAGTGCCTGTAGTTGTGAGCAATGTAGGAGGTTTACCAGAGGTTGTTAACCAGGGAAACACTGGTTTTGTAGTACCCGCTGAAAACCCAACTGCTGCTTTGGAAGCTATTGAGAAAATTATTGAAGATCCCAATTTGGCCAAACAAATGGGGAAAAGTGCCCGAAAACGGGTATTGGAAAAATACGACTGGAAAAGAAATGTAGAATTGATGGACTCAATATACCAAGATGTACTAAGAGAGTCTGATAAATTTATAAGCTAAGAGCAAAACTGTTCCAGCAAAAAGCACAATAATAATTGATGAAGCCATTTCCTTTAGTAAAGACGGCTTTTGAATTGAGTGAATAATATCCACTATGTTGAATGCTCCCTCTCTTTTTAATTTAGCTGATAATTCAAAAATTTCAGATTCTATTTCCAGAATATCTATGGCAATACTTCCAGGCTCTATAATAATTGAGTTCGGTTTGTTTACTTTCAAGTCATTTTCAATTTGTTGATATATCTTATTGAGGTTTTCTTTTTGTTGAATGTGATTTTCTAAAAGTGTTTCTGTTTTATCTTTTTTGTTTTGGAGAAATTCTGCAATGAATAGATTTTCGGTTAAAATTTCTTTAAATGAAGAAACAATTTCGTCATTCAAATTCTCCTTACCAGTCGACTTAACCTGAATCATGAAAAACTTATCTTCATCATATACAGTCTTAAAAGAAATACTTTCTATCTCAATACTATCTAAAGAAGGATTATTAAAAATACTCGATAGGTTATCGTAATCATTGCTTTTGATCAAATCATTGATACTGCTTATTTCTCCACTGATCAACTCTAAAGGCAAGAACTCTGATTTTGCATATATATCTGTTTTATAAGCATCATTCTCAAAGGAGTATTTCACCCCCCCTAAAACAACACCACAGACAATAAAAAACACAAAATACCAAATATTGCTTTTAAGAAAATTCGAAGAAATTTTAATTACATCTCCTAAATCAAGTTCTTTATCTTGCATAAACTTTAGGTTAATTTTGTGCAAATATAACACTAATCTCAATTCTGGATTCCTTCTTTAATGACCGGCCAAAAAATCAAAAAAATATCCAACGCAGGCGACCAATTATTCCTAATAGGGTGTCTGCTAATGGCCGTTTTAATTCCACTACATAAGATTGCTACTACAATAGCTTTGACATTGATATTACTGGGAACGATAATCGGTAGCAAGAGAAAACTGTCAAATATTCCGTGCAGATATCTTTACTTATTAGCGATTGTATTTATAATGTACATAATTTTAATCCCGGGATATTTTGTATCTGAATTTAAGGTCTATGCTATAGATGACATGAGGATTAAGCTGCCATTACTATTACTTCCCCTTTGTTTTTGTATAAAACAGGAATTGCCACAAAAATCAATTGAAAAGATTTTTACTACCTATATCGCTTCCTGCACAATTATTTCTGCTTTTGTACTTGCAATTTTCACTTATAATCTGGCTGCTAATAGTACTCTAGCAATGAATCAGGAATTGCTATGGTTTACAATACACCATCCTACGTATTTAAGTGTATATATAGTATTTGGAGCCTATTGGCTATTGAATAATAAATTCAATTCTATCTTTCGTAAAAGATGGTATTTATTGCTAAGCATTATATTTTTATTTTCGATTTCCATTATACTTTTATCATCGCGCCTGGGTATAATCCTATTGTTTTTAGTCTTTGTTGGTATTGTACTTAATTATTTTAAAGGGGTAAAAAAAATGATCCTTTTACTCGGCATTTCATTTGTTCTTTTTCTAATTGTATGGAAAGTAGATTTTATTAATGAGCGGTTTGATAAAATGATTAAATCTTTTACCATGCCTGCCACCGCTGTTAAAACATATGAAATTGATGACAGGGCCATGATTTGGAAAAACAGTATTGCATTGATTAAGGAAAAGCCCTGGACAGGCTACGGTACTGGAGATTATAAAGAAGTGCATTTAAGGCTCAAACACGACCTGTCAGGTTTTGGAAAAGGGTATCGCTTGCATTACAATGCACACAACCAGTTTTTAGAAAATTGGCTGGCTACAGGAATTTCAGGCTTTATCATCTTATTGCTTTTCTATGTTTTTAATTTCTTTATTGCCATAAAAAAAGAGAACAAAACACTTGTTTTCTTCATGCTTATGGCACTTGTTTTTTCATTAATTGAATCTATATTACAATCTCAATCGGGAAACATGTTTCTCGGTTTTTTCACAGTCTTATTATATAATAAATACTTTTTTAGTAAATAGTGCTTTTCCAAACCCCTGTTTTATAAACTGATTTGAATCTCAATATAAATATACTACTACCTCTGTTGTCATTAGGCTTAACATTCCTTTTGATCCCAATAATAATAAAGTTTTCAAAAAAATTCGATGTAAAAGAGAAAGCCGGAGGAAGAAAAAGGCACAAGAAAGAAATTTCAATGCTCGGGGGGGTGCCGATTTACATTGTGTTTATTCTAAGCAATTTATTTTTTTGGGAACCTAGCAATCCTCTACCTCAAATTTTTGTGCTGCTTGCCTTTTCATTGCTGTTTCTTACTGGTCTGTACGATGATATCAAACCCTTGAATGCTGCCAAAAAATTCTTCTTTCAAATACTCTCTGCTGCATTACTTGTATATTTTGCAGATGTACACCACTCTTCTTATTTCACCCAATTGGCCATTAGTGATGAGATCGTGAAAATTATTAGCCTGGTATTTATCGTCTTTATAATCAATGCTTACAACCTTATAGATGGCATAAATGGCTTGTCGGCAATGCTCTCTGTGGTAGCTATAATGTGTTTTGGGGTTTGGTTTTATGCTGCAGGATTTGAAAACAATGCCTATATCTGCTTTGCCATGAGTGCTTCAATACTGGTTTTTTTAAAGTTCAATTTATTCAACACAAAGATTTTTTTGGGCGACAATGGCTCAATGCTAATGGGGCTTTCTATAGCCTATTTTTCTATTCTTTTTATTCAATACAACCAAAATTTGGGCAGCGAAACATCCCTGAAGTTGATCTCACCATTTGGGTTAGCAATTGCAGCTATGTCTATTCCAATAATGGACACTCTAAGGCTTTTCACACTAAGAATATTTTACCTGCAAAAATCTCCTTTCAAGGCCGACAGGAACCATCTGCACCACTTGCTGCTAAGGCTTGGCTTATCCCATATTCAAATCAGTTTATTGCTAAGTGGCCTTAGTGCACTATTAATTATTTTTGCACTTAGCGTTCAAAACATTGGAAATACGGGAATCGTATTTGTTATTATCCTTACCTATATTGCATTACTCATAGCACTGGACTATTTCATTTTTAATCAATACAGGAAAAAACTCCCTAAAAAAACCGTATTTAATGAAGCCATAAAAATTAAAGAAGAACTGAATAATCCAATGGTATATGAGTTCTTTTTCGCACTTTCATTCTTTATACTGGCAATATCCATTCCTTTTCATCGAGTATCTACCAGTATCCCTACAATATTGATCCTGTTTTCATTTGTCCTGCTGATAATCAGTAATTTCATAAGAAAAAGACAGGATTTCCATATCATTTTTAAATCTGAAAGCCTTAAATTTTTAAAGCATCCTTACTCGATACTAGTTCTTTTAGTGGTTATTTATTACACCATCCATTATTTAGTTTTCCCAACTAAAGGAGGCAATTCACTTTCATTAAAATTTCTGATATTAATATTTTGGTTGCCGTTTTTCGAGCTTAGAAAAATTATCAATATAAAACCTGAAATTATACTCCGGTCTTACGTCTATGGATGTTTTGGATTCAGCATTTATATACTATACCACGCATTTTTCTCATTTCATAAATTAGGTTGGGAAGCATTTTTTTACAGTGATTTACTGAGTCATGTCAAAGCAAATCCAATCACACATTCTCTCTATTTTAATCTGGCAATAATATTCCTTTCTGTGAATTTTCATAAACTCAAAAACAAAATCTGGCAATACATACACCTGGCTATACTTTTTGTCCTAATATCAATGGTGGTTCTATTCGGTTCCAAATTGGGTTATGTTGCATTATTCTTAAGTTTGGCAACAGCTGTGTTTTTTATCTGTAAAAGCAAATTACAAAGATTAACCGTTGTGTCTATTATAGCAATATATGCCCTGTTTGGGTATTATCAAGTACCATTCCTGAATAATAAAGTTGATAATTTGATATGGCAAATCACTAATCATGAAAATATATCCATAGAGAATCGTCTGCCCAGAAGCATTATATGGCATGAAGCAATAGTCCAGATCAAAGAAAATTGGCTTTTTGGTACGGGAGTTGGCAATTCAATGAATGTATTAGAAAAGCGCTACAAACTCATTGATTATAAAAAAGGTATTAAAAACAGATACAATTGTCATAATCAATTTTTAGAAAACTTTTTACAAACGGGAATTTTTGGTTTTCTGAGCTTGCTTTTAATTTTCATTTATTGCTTTAATGTAGCATTCAAGAATAAAAGCAAAACATACTTGCTCTTTTTAGCGACAATCATACTCTATATGATGGCAGAATCCCTTTTTGAAACCCAAATGGGCATGGTAGCATTTGCCTTTTTCAATGCATTGTTTATTTCTTCATTTGCCAAGAAAAATGGGGCAATAAATGGCCCAAATCAAAACAGTCTTGAATGAAATTGTTATTTCTTACAGGTAATTTCCAGTCGAATCTCAATATTTTCTGGAATACTGAGCAATAAATAATTTCTCTTGCAAAAACATCACCCACATAGCAAAGTCAAAACCACGGCAACACCAGCTCCCAAAAGCGGCCCTACAATCGGCACCCAAGCGTAGGCCCAGTCGCTGCTGCCCTTGTTCGATATGGGCAAAATGCTGTGCATTATCCTCGGACCTAAATCCCTTGCCGGATTTATGGCATATCCGGTTGTCCCTCCCAGGGAAAGCCCAATGCCCAAAACGATCAATGTTACCGGGATAGCCCCCAACGAACCCATTCCCACTTTGGAAACCTTTCCCACTTCAGTACTAATTTCAGGCTCTGCTACGTGCAACACAGCATACACCAAGACAAAAGTGCCTACCACTTCACTTATCAAATTTTTGATTGGATTTCTAATGGCAGGAATAGTGCTGAAAACAGCCAACTTGGTATCATGATCTTCGGTAACTTCAAAATGCTGCTGATAAAAAAGCCAAACAATAAATGCTCCAAGGGCAGCTCCCAACATTTGGGCCAAAATAAATAAAGGAACGCTTTCCCAGGGGAAGGAGCCTATCATAGCCAAGCCGAGCGTTACTGCCGGATTGATGTGCGCTCCGCTATATGGGGCCGCTACCGTTACACCCACAAATACGCCCAATGCCCAGCCTGTGGTTATTACAATCCAGCCACCTCCGTTTCCTTTGGTCTTCTCAAGTACACAATTGGCCACAACGCTACAACCCAAAAGCACAAGTAGCATGGTTCCAATTAATTCAGCCGTAAATTCGCTCATTTTTCAAAAATTTGGGGCAATATCGGGAATTGCGCTAATACTTCATAAAAGATGCAGAAGTAAAAACAAAGAAGTTGCCTGTCTAAAAATTGTTTGAATTGTGAAAACCCTCACTTCTCATCATCCTTCTTCAATGCCCGGTAACCGATATAAGCCCCGGCAGCAAGCAGAATAACACTTACGCCCCCATCAAGCGGAACGCCCATAGGGTTTGGAGGTGGCCCTACCCCACCTGCCATCAGCAGAGCCGGACAAAGCAATGAGAATAAGGCAATTATAATAAGGCTTTTCATCAAGTTGTTTGTTTTGGGCTTCATTAATTAGATTCAATAAATACCTGTGAGGAATATACTTTACTATTACCCTGCACCTTTACAAAATACACACCACTTGCAGCCATAGGCATCTGTATTTCTGCCCTGTTGGCTGTCCGCTGATTGTAGTCGATATTCATTTCCAGTCCCAGCATATTGAATACCCTGATGTCCTTTTCAGCCAGGTTCTCGCCTTCCACAACAATTGTAGATGCATAACTGTAAATATGCACAGCATTTCCTTCCAGGTCGGCAATGAAAGTTGCTTTACTCCTGATCTCAATATTACTACTGAATTGATCCGTACAATCATCAGAGTTTGCACTTAAAGTCACTGTATAAATGCCCTCATCCAAATAAGTATGCGTAGGATTCAGAGAATTATAAAGCACAGTGCCATCTCCCATATCCCACTCATAATCAGCCGCCCCGAAACTTAAATTGGTAAAAGCTACAGTTTCTCCGGGTTCAGCAACTGTTTTGTCCATATTGTAATCTGCTTCTACAAAAGCCAGTGCTTCAATTTCTATAATTTTATTCGCATTGTAATTGCCCATTTCCAGATACAACTCATATTCACCTGCCTGTAAATTCGGGAATTGAACAAGATTGGCAGGATTTTGAACTTCCTGAAGCGGATTTCCCAGCGAATCTTTTAATTGCAATTTGTCCCAGTCAAAATTTTGGCCATTGATTTGAAAACCTGAAAAATCCACATGGATACTTCCGGGTTCAAGATCACAGTTCACTTTTTGACCAACAATTTCCGGAGCAGGCATTAAGTGCAAATTAAAACGATGATGAGCCTCATTTTTATTGGCGTTAAAATTGTAATCCCCTTCCCGCAGATTGTGAACAATACCTTCCTTCAGGTCTTCCATGAAAAGCATTTCCATCGGATCAAAGGTATTCAGGTCTGATGCTGTAATAGTATAATTTCCTGAAGTACCTGCAATAAACCCTATTGGCAATACCTGAAACTTATCACTGTTGGCAATGGCATTGATGCTTTGTTTTTCAATATCGGGGTTTGAAAAGGTGTAAATGGTCGGTTGTCCGTGATTGCTTTTTAATTTTTTAGCATCAAAACTGCGGTCGTAGCCGGAAGTAAAATCATCGGCATAAGCCACAATGGTTCTATCGGCAAAACCATTGCCCTGCAATTCAAGGATCAGGCGACTGTCATAAGGTTGTGATTGCCTTAAAAAATCATTGTTACCGGTTGTTCTGCGCATATTGTTGATAAAATCCACATTGGTGCTGCCAATATTCAGCACTTCAACTTGAAAAGCTTGTGAAGAACCAATCGTCCCTCCAGTTATATCATTGATGGTTTGAAAAGTACCATTGTATGCCCCCGATGTTTCAAATAAATAAGCCGTACCGTCAATGCCCGTATTGGCTGTCGCAACATCTGTCCATTCTACGGGCGAAGGATAAGGATTCGCCAGCATATTGAAACCCTGGTGGGTGCTTGTATTTGTATTGGTCCGGGTCAAATCATAAGAAGTGATATTACCTGTATTGGCAAGTCCGCTTAAATCTATTGTTGTGCCACTGGGAATAATTCCGGCAAAACCCTGTGCGTTAAGTACCGTTCCAGAGGTACGCACATGCCAACCTGAAAAACGACAATCTGTAACCTGGTCTTCACGATAATCAAACAGGCCGCCATAGGGCGAATTGGCAGCAATTACTGTATCCGAGCAATCCGCTGCGGGAATTACCTGGGCATTATTGCTGCCGCCATTTGTTGCTGAAATACTAAACTCCCCTCCCCAATCGCTCAAATTTGCAGCAGCTACTGGAGAGCCAACAAAATGAAAACCATTATTCGGGTTGGTTACGTAACGCTCCACCGTTACATCTCCATTTAATGTACCCGTATATCCGGCAGAAAAATCATCAATTATGCCGGTAGATTCAGAGTCTGACGCAATGGTCAGGTTGTTATTGGTATTGATTACAGCCGATTGCAGCTCAAGCAATCCATAAATGTTTAAAGGTGAATTGAGATTAATGTCATTGCCGATTTCCAGTTTACCGTATTGGCCAATGTGGATGTTTCCTGCCCCGCTGATATTTTGGGTAGCAGAACCCATAAGCCTGATAGATGAGGAAGCCGCAACATCATCGGGCTGTAAATAAAGGTTGGAGCCGGCAGCTATGCTAAGGTCTCCGTTGATGTTCAGATTAAGTGGCGCATTGATTGTAGAATAATTAAAATCCAGATCGCCCTGTAAAATTGTAAAATCATCACAAGTCAAATCAACACCCGATACGGAACCGCTTAAAAATCCTAAAGTACCATTGAAATTGAATTCCATATTGGCATAAGCCCTGCCTGCAATAGAAGGAATAACACCTTTTTCATGCCTGTATGTTGAGCCTGTCTGGAACTCTACTTTTGAATCGGGCTGTGTTTTTCCAAAAGGATTGCCTCCTGATCGCTCAATATAAACCGATCCGGATTCAAATACCACCACATTGTTATCGCCTGAAGTACCGAATACATTACCCCCGCTTTGCGGACCCTGGGTAAAACTGGCCCCGTTTTTAAAAACAACTGATCCAATATCTTCTGTTAAAAAGCGGTGATTGGCAGAATTGCCAGAGGAAGTCATCGTTATGTCTCCATAAATTTCGGCAGTAGCGCCCTGGGCAATCAGCAAATCAAAATCTACATCTGAATCGAATGTAAAAGCACTGTTTAAATCTACTTTAAAATCATCAGCCCCCGGAACACCCTGTATGGTATATTCCTGTGCTCCAAAGCCGGAAACAAGCATAAAACTTATATCAGTATTTTCCACAATCACCTGACCTACAGTGTCTGTAGCTACATTATTTGCAACAGAACTTCCGCCACTGTCAAAAATCAGGATATCGTGGTTTTCAGGCGTATTTCTGGGCGGATCCCAATTGGAAGCAATATTATAATCGTGTGTGCCGCTTGTTGGCAGCCAGTGATAGACCACAGGGCAATCCCAACTGATGTTGTCAATGGTAACATGCCTGTTAGTAGCAGTTGTCCCAACATTTTTGATTGTTATGTTTACATCTTCCAGTGTATTTACGGGATGTGAAAAAGTATAAACGGTAGCATCAGCACCAGAAAAAGCCCCAAATTCAGGAGAAACAGCCACTTGCTGGCCATCCACCAATAACTCCAATTGGCGCTCATTGCTGTTGGTAAATGCTTTGCGGTACTCAAATGAAAACACCCCCATTCCACCCGGAATAAATGCTTCAATAGAACTGCTGCCTGCCCTTCTTAGAATTAAGCCTTCAGCATCAATACCATAAGTACCTTCGTCCCGTGCATCATTGTAAATCCACTCTACCCCGCTTACACCAACAAAACTGCTGGAATCATATGTGCCTGTTGCAGTGGACATTGAAAAGTCATCACTTGAAGGACAGGCCACAATTAGGTCGCCATTTAATTTGATATTATCATACTTGTTGTTTCCAGTACCTGGGGATGAAGCATCATCTAAAGTAATCCGTATTTGAAAATCGGGATTGTCATTGACAGCTGGAATAGACGAGAAATCAATAGCCCTGGTTTCCCAGCTCAAAGGTATGCTGAAATTTGAAGGTGCATTGTTCCAGTTACTGCCAGCATCAACTGAATATTCTACTGTTGAACTAGTGTTAAGTTAAGTATAATATGACGTATTTATTTTGTACCTTTGAAAGAAA